>DATADI010000093.1:0-29887 GCA_036258615.1 Thermomonospora sp.
GGCCCGTCAGAACTGGGCGACGGGGTTCTAAGGGTCACCAGGAAGTCTGCCCGGTCGCTTCGGCGGGTGCCCCGGAGCGCCAGCGGAGGGGCGCCCGGCGAAGCATCATGAGACCGGGCGCGGGGGGTGTAGGGGGGTCGCCCCCCCACAAACAAAAAGAGAGGGCGCGTCCGGCCGCCCCCTGCCGAACGCGCCCTCTCCGGTGCCGGGTGTTCTGGGTAACCCCCCGAAAACCCAGAACACCCTCCTGGTGGAGCGAATCAGCGGTGTGTCACCGCCTCCTCCGGGGCCGGTTCGCTGACCGGCCGACCGGCCCCACGGGCCGGTTCCGTCCTGCGGGGCTCCGGCAGGGCGGGTGCGCAATCGGCGCACGCGAACACCCCTGAGCCGTTCGGCAGGCATCCGACGCGCACGTGCGGGCGCGGCCACCTCTTGTGGCAGACGACGCAGGCGTCGCCCTCGCGCTGCACGGCGCTCAGAGCGCCGGGGTCGAACACAAGCTCGCCCGTACGGCCCATTGCTCACCCCCCGCGTGGCGGGACCGGCTTGACGTGTTTCCTTTATAGGTGCCCGGCCGTGTACGTGCCGTTATGGGGCCTCCAAGATCCGGCAAAAAGCCTGGTGGGGGTCGGGGTCAGGGCATGAGGTGCTTCTCGAAGCACAGGCCGAGGACGTTGCCCACGTAGGGCCCGAACGCGGGGATCCGGCGGTACCCGCTGGACTGGTAGAGGCCGATGGACTCGGGCTGGAGGTCGCCGGTCTCCAGTCGCAGTGTCCGCAGTCCGGCGGCCTGGGCCCGTTCCTCGAGGGCGGCCAGGAGGCGGCGGGAGATGCCCTGTCCCCGGTGGGCGGGCCGCACGTACATGCGGGTGACCTCGGCGACGCGTGGCTCCAGGGGCTTGAGGCCGGCGCAGCCGACCGGCTCGCGGTCGATGCGGGCCACGAGGAAGGCCACCTGCGGGTCGATGCCCTTGGGGGCCTCGTCGGTGCCCGCGTACCGGGCCTCCAGTTCGGCCTGCTGCTCGGCGCACAGGGCGATGACGGCGGGGTCGTAGGGCGTGGCGGGGGCGATGTCGATGCTCACGGTGATTCGCTTCACGAGAACCGAACGTACGTCCGGCTTGTTAGGGAAGTGTTAACAAGTCGTGACCGCTCGGTCAGACACCCTATCGGAGTGCCCCATGGGACGAACAGGAACCCGATGACGAAACCGGGCAAGGTTCTCACGGTCGCCACCCACCCTGCCCGGCCCTTCAGGGGGGCGGCCCGGAGCGCCAGCGGAGGGCCGCCCCCCTGAAGCCCATGAGGCCGGGCGCGGGGGGTGCGGGGGGCGCCCCCCCACAAAAAATCAAGCGCTGGCGGCTTGGCGGTACAGGGCCTGGGTGGAGTTGCCGAAGTACGGGCCGAACATCACGTTCGGCAGGTACCGGTACCCGAAGCTGTTGACCGAGTTGACCGTGCCGACGCCGGTCTTCTCGTCGAAGTTGAGGAACCAGGGGCCGCCGCTGGAGCCGCCGGTCATGTTGCACTGCATGCCCATGGCCTCGGTGCCGAGGATGTCGTCGAAGACCTTGCCGCTGCAGTAGATGAGCTTCTCGCCGTTGTAGGGCGCGGCGGCCGGGTAGCCGAACGCGTACATGTTCTGGCCGCGCGGCTGGTTGAACGCCAGGTTCTGGCCGCCCACGACGTCGGTGAGCGACTTGCCGTTCTGCTGGTTGACGACGGCGGCGCCGACGTCGTGGTTGATGTCCTCGCTGGCCGACCACTGGGCGGTGGCGAGGGTCTGCCGGGCGGTCCAGGTGCCGTGCGGGCGCTTGCCGGTGTCGTACTCGGGGACGAACACCCAGTTGGTGTGCCAGGCGCCGTCCATCTTGACGCAGTGCCCGGCGGTGATGACGGTGCTCTTGTTGCCGCTGGTCACGGCGTTGCCGGAGCAGGAGGCGTCGCGGCCCTTGTGGGTGAAGAAGACGCGGCCGGCGGTGCGGACGACGGTGCCGCCGCCGGTCCAGGGGCCGCCGCCGTGCGGCAGGGTGAGCGGGGCGGTCAGCCGGGGCGTCGGCCCGGACTGGCCGCTGACGCCGAGGGTGTAGGCCATCGGGGCCGCCGCCTTCATCCGCTGGGCGGTCCAGTACTTGAGGACCTTCTGCTGGGCGGCGGCGGTGGTCGCCTGGTTCACCATGCCGGGCCGCGGCTCGTGTCTGTCCTGCGCCGTGGCCGGGGCCGGGGCCGGGAGCGTCAGCAGCGCGGCGCCCGCCGCGGCCACCAGCGC
This sequence comes from Thermomonospora sp., assembly GCA_036258615.1. Classification (GTDB taxonomy): domain Bacteria; phylum Actinomycetota; class Actinomycetes; order Streptosporangiales; family Streptosporangiaceae; genus Thermomonospora. The sequence goes on from DATADI010000093.1 coordinate 2,270, forward strand.
GCTGATCGATCGCTTCATCTGTGCTTACCCCACCTTCCGCGGCCGGACGGACGGCGCCGGCCGCATCGCCGTTACGGTTCGCCCGCCGCCGGGACACCGCGTCAGGCACTGGCACGGCAGGCCCCGAGACCCGGCGGACACGCTCCGAGGTCAGCAAGTTACTGCCCGAACACACCGTGGGGTGGACCAAACGGCGGGGAAGTTCGCGCAGGTCAGCGGAGGTTTCCGGCGGACCGTGCGAATTCCGGCGGCGGGGTGCGGGCGGGGTCGCCGGTGCCGGGAGAATGGCGGCATGACGGCTGTCTCCTCACCGGCCCCGTCCGGTCCCCCCGGCGCGCCCGGCGCCTCCGGCCGGCGCGACATCGTGCTGCTGGGCTCCACCGGGTCGATCGGCACCCAGGCCCTCGACGTGATCCGCCGCAACCCGGGCCGGTTCCGGGTGGCGGGGCTGGCCGCCGGCGGCGGGCGGGTGGACCTGCTGGCCGCGCAGGCGCTGGAGTTCCGCCCCGAGGTGGTGGCGGTGGCGCGCGCCTCGGTGGCGCAGGACCTCCAGCTCGCGTTCTACGCCGAGGCGAGCAGGCGCGGCTACAGCTCGGGCGACTACCCGATCCCGAAGATCGTGGCGGGGCCGGAGGCGGTCGCCGAGGTGGCGGCCTGGCCGTGCGACACGGTGCTGAACGGGGTGACGGGCGCGCTGGGGCTGGCCTCGACGCTGGCGGCGCTGGACGCCGGGCGGACGCTGGCGCTGGCCAACAAGGAGTCGCTGATCGTCGGCGGGCCGCTGGTGAAGGAGCGCGCGGCGCCCGGCCAGATCGTCCCGGTCGACTCCGAGCACTCGGCGCTGGCGCAGTGCCTGCCCGGCTGGCGGTACGGGGACGACACGGCGACCCGGCGGGTGCGGCGGCTGGTGCTGACCGCCAGCGGCGGGCCGTTCCGGGGGCGGAGCCGCGCCGAGCTGGCCGGGGTGACGCCGGAGCAGGCGCTGGCCCATCCGACCTGGGACATGGGGCCGGTGGTGACGATCAACTCGGCCACCCTGGTGAACAAGGGCCTGGAGGTCATCGAGGCGCACCTGCTGTTCGACCTGCCGTTCGACCGGATCGGGGTCATGGTGCACCCGCAGTCGGTGATCCACTCGATGGTGGAGTTCGTCGACGGGTCCACGATCGCGCAGGCCAGCCCGCCGGACATGCGGCTGCCGATCGCGTTGTCGCTGGCCTGGCCGGACCGGCTGGCGGAGGCGGCCCCCGGGGTGGACTGGACGCGGGCGCACACCTGGGAGCTGCTGCCGCTGGACGACGAGGCGTTCCCGGCGGTGGCTCTGGCCCGGCACGTCGGCGGGCTCGGCGGCACGGCGCCCGCGGTCTACAACGCCGCCAACGAGGAGTGCGTCGAGGCGTTCCGGGCGGGGCGGCTGCCGTTCACCGGGATAGTCGACACGGTGGCGCGGGTAGTCAACGAGCACGAGGTGGCCGCCGCGGGCGTCACCCTCGACGACGTCCTCGCCGCCGACGCCTGGGCCAGGGCGCGCGCCCGCGAACTGACCTGAGCGCGCCCGGGGCCGCTCCGCTCCCGGGGGAGAGGAGGCCCGATGGCCTACCTCCTCGGCGTGGTGCTGTTCGTCGCCGCGCTGGTGGCGTCGGTGACGCTGCACGAGGCGGGGCACCTGGTGACCGCCAAGCGGTTCGGGATGAAGGCCACCCAGTTCTTCGTCGGGTTCGGCCCCACCCTGTGGTCGCGGCGCCGCGGCGAGACCGAGTACGGCGTGAAGGCCGTCCTGCTCGGCGGCTACGTGCGGATCGTCGGCTACACCACGCTGGAGGAGGTGCCGGAGGCCGACCGTCCGCGCGCGTTCTACCGGCAGCCCGCCGGGCGGCGCGCGGTGGTGATCGCCGGTGGCGTGGTGATGAACTTCCTCGCCGCGTTCGTGCTGCTGGTGGTGCTGGCGACGGCGGTCGGGGTCCGGGATCCCGGCACCGCCACCACCACGGTCGGCGAGGTGAGCGCGTGCGTGCCGCGTGCCCTGGGCGGCGAGTGCGGGGAGGGGGACCCGCCGTCCCCGGCGCGGCGGGCCGGGCTGGTGGCCGGTGACCGGGTGGTGGCGTTCGCCGGGACGCCCGTCGCCGACTGGGAGGGGCTGCGGGCGGCGATCCGCGCGTCGCGACCGGGGCGGACGGTGCCGGTCGTGGCCGAGCGGGACGGGCGGCGGCGGACGGTCCAGGTCACGCTCGCCGAGGTGGGCGGGGAGCCGTTCCTGGGGATGACCGCGCGGGTCACCGGCGCCGGGTACGACCGGCTGGGCCCGTGGGACGCGGTGGTCTACGCCGTCGAGGGCATCGGGCGGACGATCGGCGCGATCGGCGAGGCGCTGGCGGACCTGCCGGGGGCCGTTCCGGACCTGTTCTCGCCGGAGCGCGGGCAGACGCCGGGCGGCCAGGTCGGCAGCGTGGTGGGGGCCGGTCAGGCGTCGGGGGAGATCTTCTCGGCCGACACCTCGTGGCGGGACAAGGCGGCGCTGTTCCTGGCCCTGGTGATCTCGATCAACATCTTCCTGGGCGCGCTGAACGTGCTGCCGCTGCTGCCGCTGGACGGCGGGCATCTGGCGGTGCTGGCCTACGAGCGGGCGCGGGCCCGGGCGGCGCGGGCGCGGGGCCGTCCCGATCCGGGGCCGGTGGACATCCGGCGGCTGCTGCCGGTGACGTATCTGGTGGTGTTGCTGCTGGTGGGGCTGGGTGTGCTGCTGATCGCCGCCGATGTACTCAATCCACTGAGAGTATCGCGTTAGTCACGGTATGCCATCTTCGCCCGACACAGGTGTCCCGGGCGCTTAGGCTTGGTTCCGACGGAACCAGTCCGCGCCCCGCAGTCTTGAGAAGAGAGCGATGAGCGTTCAACTCGGAATGCCCGCAGTCCGCCCCCAGGCCCCCGCGGTCGCCACCCGCCGTAAGTCGCGGCAGGTCATGGTGGGCTCGGTGCCCGTCGGCGGTGACGCGCCCGTGTCGGTGCAGTCGATGACGACCACGCTGACCGCGGACGTCAACGCGACGCTCCAGCAGATCGCGGAGCTGACCGCCTCCGGGTGCCAGATCGTGCGGGTCGCGGTGCCCTCCCAGGACGACGCGGACGCGCTGCCGCAGATCGCCCGCAAGTCCCCGATCCCGGTGATCGCCGACATCCACTTCCAGCCCAAGTACGTGTTCGCGGCGATCGACGCCGGGTGCGCGGCGGTGCGCGTCAACCCGGGCAACATCAAGAAGTTCGACGACAGGGTCGGGGAGATCGCCCGCGCCGCCAAGGACGCCGGGGTCCCCATCCGGATCGGCGTGAACGCGGGGTCGCTCGACAAGCGGCTGCTGGCCAAGTACGGGAAGCCGACCCCCGAGGCGCTGGTGGAGTCGGCGCTGTGGGAGTGCTCGCTGTTCGAGGAGCACGACTTCCGGGACATCAAGATCTCGGTCAAGCACAACGACCCGGTCGTGATGATCGAGGCGTACCGGCAGCTGGCCGCGCAGTGCGACTACCCGCTGCACCTGGGCGTCACCGAGGCCGGTCCGGCGTTCCAGGGCACCATCAAGTCGGCGGTGGCGTTCGGGGCGCTGCTGGCCGAGGGCATCGGCGACACGATCCGGGTGTCGCTGTCGGCCCCGCCGGTCGAGGAGGTCAAGGTCGGCACGGCGATCCTGGAGGCCCTGGGGCTGCGTGAGCGGGGCCTGGAGATCGTGTCCTGCCCGTCCTGCGGCCGGGCCCAGGTGGACGTGTACACGCTGGCCGAGGAGGTCACCGCGGGGCTGAAGGGCTTCCCGGTGCCGCTGCGGGTCGCGGTGATGGGCTGCGTGGTGAACGGGCCGGGCGAGGCCCGCGAGGCCGACCTCGGGGTGGCCTCCGGCAACGGCAAGGGCCAGATCTTCGTCAAGGGCGAGGTCATCAAGACCGTGCCGGAGTCGCAGATCGTCGAGACGCTGATCGAGGAGGCGCTGCGGATCGCCGAGGAGATGGGCGTGGAGGTCGATCCGGAGGCCGGTGACGGCGCCGCGGAGGTCGTCGTCTCCTGACGGCGGGCTGATCGCCTCGGGCTCCGGCTACGGCCGGGGCCCTTTTCGGTGTGTCCGCAACCGGGACCCGTGGCGGAGTTCCAGGACGCCTGTCACGATTCGGCAACCTCTCGATGTGGACCCTCCCGTCATATCGGTCCAAACCCCCAGCATTTCCCCCGGATGTCGCAAGCCGGGCTCATCGGGGAGCCCTGCGGACTAGGGGGTTTCGTGAAGAAACTCATTGCTCTTCCGGTGGTGGCCGGGCTCGGGCTCGCCCTGCTGCCCGCCGGCCCGGCCGCCGCGCGGCCCACGGCGCCCGCCGTGCCCGCCATGCCCGCCGGGGTGACCGCCGGAAGCATCGCCTGGAAGCCCTGCCCGGACACCGACCCGGTGCTCGGCGGGCTGCTCAAGGGGCTGGAGTGCGGCACGCTGGCCGTGCCGCTGGACTACTCCAGGCCGCACGGCAAGAAGATCAGGCTCGCGCTCACCCGGGCCCGGCACACCGCGCCCGACAACAGGTACCAGGGCGTCGTGCTGCTGAACCGGGGCGGTCCCGGCGGCTACGGGCGCGACCTGCCCACCCGGTTCGCCACCGGCAGCAACGGCCTGCCCACCTCGGTCGGCTCCACCTACGACTGGATCGGATTCGACCCGCGCGGCGTGGCGGGCAGCGAGCCCAAACTCGCCTGCGACCCGAGCTACCTGTACCCGGGCAAGGCCCGGCCCGACTACGTGCCGCGCACCGCCGCCCAGGAGCGCGTGTGGCTCCGCAAGGCGCAGCGGTACGCCGCCGACTGCGGACGCCGGTACGGCGACGTCCTCAAGCACATCAACACCAAGAACGTCGCCCGGGACATGGACGCGATCCGCCGGGCCCTCGGCCAGCCGAAGATCAACTACTTCGGCTACTCGTACGGCACGTACCTGGGCTCGGTGTACGCGTCGATGTTCCCCAAGCGCGTGCGCCGCATGGTGCTGGACAGCGTGGTGCGTCCCAGCGGCGTCTGGTACGAGGCCAACCTGGACCAGAACGCGGCGTTCGAGAAGCGGGCGGACATCTTCTTCGCCTGGGTCGCCAGGTGGGACTCGGTCTACCACCTGGGCAGGACCGCCAGGGCGGTCGAGGCCAACTACTACAAGGGCATGGCCAAGGTCCGGAAGGCCCCGATCGACGGGAAGATCGGCCCGGCGGAGTACAACGACGTCTTCGTCCCGAACGCCTACCGGAACTACACCTGGCCCGACCACGCCAAGGTGCTGGCCGACTGGGTGCTGCGCGGGGACGCGAGCGGGCTGCGCGCCCAGTTCGGCGAGCCCGACTGGCTGGCGCAGAACAGCTACGCGATCTACACGGCCGTCGGGTGCCGCGACGCCGCCTGGCCGCGGAACTGGAAGCGCTGGCACGCCGACCACAGCCGCCAGCACCGCCAGGGCAACACCTTCCTGACCTGGAACAACGCCTGGTACAACGCGCCGTGCGCGTTCTGGCCGGTGCCGGGCGGCACGCCGCAGAAGATCGGCGGCGGCAAGCACGGCCCGAACATCCTGCTGGTGCAGCCGGAGAACGACGCCGCCACCCCGGTCGGCGGGGCGTTCGAGGTGCACCGGCTGTTCCCCTCGTCCCGGCTGGTGCTGGAGCGGGGCGGCAACAACCACGGCGCGTCCCTGTCGCCCAATCGCAACGCCTGCCTGAACGGCATCGTCGCGGGCTACCTGGGCACCGGCGTCCGCCCGGCGTCCCGTAAGGGCGCCGACGCGTTCTGCAAGGCGACCCCGGCGCCGGACCCGACGGCGCCCGCCGCGACGAGCGCGCCGGTGGACCCGGTCCTGCTGCCCGGCCTGCGCTGACGACGCTCACACCCCGAGGCCCCCGGTCCCTTGGCCGGGGGCCTCAACGTTCCGGCGATCCGCGAGGTTTCGGGGATTTTGTCACGATTGGGCAACTGTCCCTTGAGCCTCTCCTGCCGGGATCGTCCCTGACGCCAGAATCTCCACCTGTTGCCTGAGCGGGGCTCATCCCGGAGTCCCGCGAGACAGAGGGAGCACTGTGAGAAGGCTCGTACTCGTCACGGCCGCCGCGTCGCTGGGAGCCGGACTGCTCGCCGCGGTCCCCGCCCACGCGGAGGTCGCCGCCGCCCCCGCGGTGAAGTGGGGCAGGTGCGCGGTCAGCGGCCCCGACGACCCGATGAACAAGGCCGAGTGCGCCCAGGTCCTGGTGCCGCTCGACCACAGCCGGCCCAACGGCCGCAAGATCTCCATCGCGATCTCCCGGGTGAAGGCCACCGACCGGCGCAACTACCAGGGCGTCCTCCTGGTGAACCCGGGCGGGCCGGGGGCGAGCGGCCTCGCCTACTCGGCGGGCATGGCCCGCTGGCTGGCCGCCGTCGGCCACCCCGAGACCGCCGCCCGCTACGACATCATCGGGTTCGACCCGCGCGGCGTCGGCTCCAGCAAGCCCGCGCTCACCTGCGACCCGAACCACTTCAAGCCCGTGCGCCCCGACTACCGGCCCGCCAACGCCGCCCAGGAGCGGGCGTGGCTGGCCAAGTCCAAGCGGTACGCCGACGCCTGCGCCCGCACGTTCGGCTGGATGCTGCCGCACATGAAGACCACCGACTCGGCGCGTGACGTGGACGCCCTCCGCCGCGCCCTCGGCCAGCAGAAGATCAGCTTCTACGGCTTCTCCTACGGCACCTACCTCGGCGCCACCTACGGCACGCTGTTCCCCAAGCGCGTCAAGCGGATGGTGCTCGACGGGAACGTCAACCACAAGGAGATCTGGTACCAGAGCCAGCTCTCCCAGAACGCCGCCTTCGAGCGCAACATGAAGCTGTGGTGGCGCTGGATCGCCAAGTGGAACTCGGTCTACAAGCTGGGCACCACGCAGGACGCGGTCGAGAAGCGCTACTACCAGATCCGCGCCCAGGCCAGGCGGCAGCCGATCGGCGGCAAGGTCGGCCCGTCCGAGCTGGACGACATCGTGCTGACCGCCGGGTACAGCACCGGCTGGTACACCATCCTCGCCACCGCCCTGTCGAACTGGGCGGTCAAGAAGGACCCGGCGCTGCTGCTCAGGCTCGTCAACCCCGGCGGCGACGACAACGACTTCGCCGTCTACAACGCCGTCCAGGCCGTGGACGCGAAGTGGCCCGCGAGCTGGTCCACGTGGCACAACGACGCCGTGCGGACCTACCCGAAGGCGAAGTTCACCACCTGGAGCAACACCTGGTTCAACGCCCCCATCCACTTCTGGAAGGTGAAGGGCCGCACGTCGCTCAAGCTGAGCGGCCGGGGCCTGCCGGGCGTGCTGCTCGTCCAGTCGAGCCTGGACGCCGCGACGCCGTACCAGGGCGGTGTGGAGATGCACCGGGTGCTGCCCTCGTCCCGCCTGCTGGTGGAGACCGGCGGCAAGACCCACTCCAACACGCTCAACGGCAACGCCTGCCTCGACAACAAGGTGGCCGCCTACCTCAACGCCGGTAGGCTGCCCGCCTCCCGCAAGGGCCCGGACGCCTTCTGCAAGGCCGTCCCGGCGCTGAACGACCCGAACCCGACGGCGGCGCGCTCCGCCGGCCAGGTCCCGGGCAAGGACCTGCCGGTCGGCATCCGCTAGCACCACGCCCGAGGACCCCCGGTTCCGGCCGGGGGTCCTTCGCGTGTTTCCGGGGGGATCGTCGGTGAATCGCGGGAATCGCGGTTCCGCCGATCGGCGGCGGGCGGCGGATACAAAGCTGGAGTGCTGAGCTATCCGCCACCGAGGAAGGCCGCCGGCCTCGCGATCGGCGCGGTCCTGGCGGGCGGCCTGGTCGCCGCCCCCGGACCCGCCCAGGCCGCGCCCGCCATCGCCTGGAAGCCCTGCCCCGCCAAGGACCCCGTCGAGGGGACCGCGCTCAAGGGCCTGGAGTGCGGCACCCTGGCGGTGCCCCTCGACCACGGCCGTCCCGGCGGCCGGCAGATCACCCTCGCCCTGACCCGCGCCCGCCACACCGGCCGCACGTTCCGCGGCGCGGTGCTGCTCAACCGCGGCGGCCCCGGCGCGCACGGCCGCGACCTTCCCGCGCTGTTCACCCGGGCGCTGCCCAGGGACCTCGCCGCGTCCTACGACTGGATCGGCTTCGACCCCCGGGGCGTGGCGGCCAGCCAGCCGTCGCTGGTGTGCGACCCGACGTACATGGACCCCGGGAAGCCCAGGCCCGACAGCACTCCGCGCGACGCCAAGGAGGAACGCGCCTGGCAGGCCAAGGCCAAGGCGTTCGCCGACGACTGCGCCAAGAAGTACGGGGACGTGCTCCCGCACCTCGGCACCGCGAGTTCCGTACGGGACCTGGAGGCCATCCGGATCGCCCTGGGCCGCAAGAAGCTCAACTACTTCGGCTTCTCGTACGGCACGTACCTGGGGGCCGCCTACGCCACCGCCTACCCCGGCAACGTGCGGCGCATGGTCCTGGACAGCGTGGTGCGGCCCAGCGGCGTCTGGTACGCGGGCAACCTCGACCAGAACGTCGCCTTCGAGCGGCGGATCCAGTCGTTCTTCACCTGGATCGCCGAGCACCACGCCGTGTTCCGCCTGGGGAACACCACCGAGGCGGTCGAGAAGGCGTACTACGACACCCGCGCCGCCCTGCGGGACAAGCCGCTCGGCGGCAAGGTCGGGCCGACCGAGCTGGACGACATCTTCCTGACCGACGGCTACTCCACGTTCCGGTGGCAGGCCCACGCCCAGGCGCTGTCGGACCACGTCGTCCGCAAGGATTCCAAGGCGCTGCGCGCCCAGTGGCAGCCGCCGGACCGGCTCGGCCAGAACAACTACACGATGTACGCCGCCACGCAGTGCCGGGACGCCAGGTGGCCCCGCGACTGGGCGACCTGGCACGCCGACAGCGTCCGGCTGTACGAGGCGGGCAACCGTTTCGAGACCTGGAACAACACCTGGTACAACGCCCCCTGCGCGTTCTGGCGCGTGCCGGGCGGGCCGCCCCCGGCGGTCGGTTCGGCGAAGGTGCCCGGGGTGATGCTCGTGCAGGCCACCGAGGACGCCGCGACCCCGTACCCGGGGGCGCTGGAGATGCACGGCCTGTTCCCCGGGTCGCGGCTCGTCGTCCAGCGCGGGGGAGGCAACCACGGGGTGTCCCTCGCCGGTGACAAGTGCGTGGACGACGCCGTGCTGGCCTACCTGCGGGACGGGGTGCTGCCCACCGACCAGCACGGCCCGGACGTCGTCTGCCAGGCCCCGCCGCCGCCCCGGCCCACGGCCGGCAACGGGCCGAAGAAGGGGGGCAAGCCGGCCCGGCAGGTGCCGTCGGCCCCGGTGCCCGCACCCGTGAACGCGCCGCGAATCGGGACGTCATAGTCTTGGGGTGTGTTGCCGAAGTCGGTCCGGGGCGAGTAAGCCGTGCGCATGCTGGGGTCGATGCCGGTCCGGGTACTGGACGACCGGCATCGGGACAGGGCGCTGGCGATCCTCGACGCGGACCCGGTCTCGAACGTGTTCGTCAGCTCGCGGGTGCACGCGGTCGGGCTCGACCCCGGCAGGCTCGGCGCCCAGATGTGGGGCTACGTCCGTGACGGGCGCCTGACGTCGCTGTGCTACTCGGGGGCCAACCTCATCCCGATCGCCGCCGACTCCGAGGCGGTCCGCGCGTTCGCCGAGCGCGCCCGCGCCCAGGGACGGCGCTGCTCGTCGATCGTCGGGCAGGCCGCCGCGGTGAGCGAGCTGTGGGAGCTGCTGCACCCGCACTGGGGGCGGCCCCGCGCCATCCGCGCCAACCAGCCGGTGATGGCGACCTCGCAGCCGTCCCCGGTGCCGGGCGATCCGAAGGTGCGGCGGGTGCGGATGGAGGAGTTCGACATCGTCTACCCCGCCTGCGTGTCGATGTTCACCGAGGAGGTCGGGGTCTCCCCGAACACCGGTGACGGCGGCGTGCTGTACCGGGCGCGGGTGGCGGAGCTGATCCGCGCCGGGCGCTCGTTCGCCCGCATCGAGAACGGCCGGGTGCTGTTCAAGGCCGAGATCGGCGCCGCCACCCCGTACGCCTGCCAGGTGCAGGGCGTGTGGGTGGACCCGGAGCTGCGCGGCCGGGGCCTGTCGGTGATCGGCATGGCGGCGCTGGTGGACGAGGCGCTGCGCACCGTCGCCCCGACCGTGTCGCTGTACGTCAACGACTACAACGTCCGGGCCCGCGCCGCCTACCGCCGGGTCGGCTTCGCCGAGGTCGACACCTTCATGTCGGTGCTGTTCTGAGGCCCCGCGCTCACCGCACCAGCAGGTCCAGCAGCCGGTCCAGCTCCGCCGCCGGGTCGGTGGTGAGGCCCGCGTGGACGGGGCCGGGCTGCACCACGGTGCTGCGCGGCGCGGTCAGCCACCGGAACCGGCTCCCGGGCGACTCGGCGGACGCCTGACCCGCCTCCTCCCCACCGTGGCACACGCACGACACGGCGTGCAGCGCGGCGCGCACCCCGCCCAGGTCGAGCGCCGGGTCCAGGGCCCGCAGCCGCGCCTCGTCCACGTGCAGGCGGCAGCCCAGGAAGTCCCGGGCGCGGCAGTGCACCACCACGCCCACGTTCATGGCCTCGCCGCGTTCGGGGCGGGGCACCACGCGCAGCACCGCGTACTCGAAGACCGTGCTCGCGTCGTTCATCGGACCGGCCCGCCCAGCCAGCTCGGGCGGTTGCCGCCGCGCGCACCGGGGGCGGGCATGGCGCGGCGTCCGCCCACCGACAGGTCGGGGAGCCACGCGCGGGGGCTCCCGGCCCGGGTCAGCAGCAGGTCCACGTAGGCGTCGCGGACGGCGGCGGCGTCGTCGAACCCCGGCTCGCCCTCCAGCCAGCGGTCGGGGACCAGCGCGGTGATCTCGCGCAGCAGCTCCTTGGTGATCCGGGGGAGCAGCTCGGCCTCGGCGTCGGCGAGGTTCTTCGCGTACGGCAGCATCACGTGGTCGTCCACGTCGTAGGGGCGCAGGATCAGCTTGGCGGCGTTCGCCCAGGCGTGGTGGAAGTACAGGCTCGCGCCGTGGTCGATGAGCCACACGTCGCCGTGCCAGACCAGCAGGTTGGGGTTGCGCCAGCTGCGGTCCACGTTGCCGATGAACGCGTCCAGCCACAGCAGCCGGGACGCCAGCCCCGGGTCGGCGGTCCAGCCCAGCGGGTCGTAGCCGAGGGAGCCGGGCAGGAAGTCCACGCCCAGGTTCCAGCCGGTGCTGGCCTTGAGCAGGTCCTGGACGTCGGGGTCGGGCTCGTGGCGGGCGATCACCGGGTCCAGGTCGATCACCACCTGGTCGGGCACCCGGAAGCCCAGCCGCCGGGCCAGCTCCCCGGCGACCACCTCGGCGACCAGCGCCTTGCGGCCCTGGCCCGCGCCGGTGAACTTCATGACATAGGTGCCGAGGTCGTCGGCTTCCACGATGCCGGGCAGGGAGCCGCCCTCCCGCAGCGGCGCCACGTACCGGATCGCGGTGACTAGAGGCAGCACGCGACTTACCCTATGGCCTGATGACGTGGTTCGATCTTTCGGTGCCGGTGGTCACGGGGATGCCGGTCTATCCCGGCGACCCCGAGGTCGCGGTGACGGCGGCGCTGACGGTGCCGGAGGACGGGGTCAACGTGGCCCGCGTCCACCTCGGCTCGCACGCGGGCACGCACGTGGACGCGCCGTTCCACATCGACGACGCGCTGCCCCGGCTGGACGCCCTGCCGCTGGAGCGCTTCACGGGGCGTGCCGTGCTGATGGACGCCCGGGGCCTGCCGCCGCGCTCGTCCATCGGGCCGGACCTGCTGCCTCCGGGCCTGGGGCCGGGCACCGTGCTGCTGGTGCACACGGGCTGGTCACAGTACTGGGGCACCCCGCAGTACCTGGCGCATCCCCACCTGGCCCGGGAGACCTGCGCGCGGATCGTCGCCTCCGGGGTGCGCACCGTCGGCATCGACGCGCTCAGCGTGGACCGCACGCCCGAGCCCGGCGGCGACGACTTCTCGCCGGACGCGCACCGGGAGCTGCTGGGCGCCGGGGCGGTGATCGCGGAGAACCTCACCGGCCTGGAGGCGCTGCCCGCCGCGCCCCGCGCCGTCGAGGTGTTCCTGTTCCCGCTGCGGCTGATGGACGACGGCGCCCCGGTGCGCGCCGTCGCCCGGCTACATCCGTGAGATCACCTCGTCGGCGAACCGCTCCATCGCGTCGATCTTGACGTCCAGAGGCGCGGCGTTCCCGGCACGCCACCAGGGTGCGGCCATCGTCGCGTCCACGCCGCGTTCGGCCCACTTGCGGTATAGATCGGCGCTGGGCATCGCCCCGATCGGCGCGACCACCCGCAGGTCGTCGAGGGTGCGGCCCTCCTCGGCCAGGAAGCCCGCGAGCCGGTCCAGCAGGTCCCCGAGGCGGTCCTCCGGGTAGACGCGGTTGCCGATCCAGCCGTCCCCGATCCGGGCGGCGCGGCGCAGCGCGGCGTCGCTGTCGCCGCCCACGTAGACGGGCACGGGACGGGCGGGGACGGGGGCGATGCTGAGCGGGCCGAAGTCGTGGAACCGGCCGTGGTGCTCGACCTCGCCGCCCGCCCACAGCCGCCGCAGCACGGGGATCGCCTCGTCCAGCCGCCTGCCCCGGGTACGGAAGTCCTGCCCGGTCTGGGCGAACTCGTCGGCGCACCACCCGGCCCCCACCCCGAGGACCACCCGGTCGCCCGACAGCACGGCGGCGGTCGAGACGGCCTTGGCCACGGTGAACAGGTCGCGGACCGGGACGACGTACACGTTGGTGGCGAACCGGACTCGCTCGGTGACGGCGGCCATCGCGCCGATCGTCACCCAGGGGTCCGGCCAGTGCGTCCCCGCGTCGTAGGGCGGCGTCCCGTCCTCGGAGTAGGGGTACGGGGTGCCGTAGGCGGCGTGGAAGAGGTGGTCGGACACCGCGACGACGTCGTACCCGAGCCGGTCGGCCGCGCGGGCCAGGCCGAGGTACTCGCCGGTGTCCACGAACGCGGCCCCGAGCCAGAACTCCACCGGGTCAGTCCTGGAACTCGGGGATGACCTTGGTGGCGAACAGCTCCAGGTTGCGCTTGACGGTGTCGAGCGGGAGCACGCCCTGCTGGCCCTGCATGAACAGGCCGAACCACTCCAGGTCCGGCATCCGGTCGAGCATCCGCTGGATGCCGCGCTTGATGTCGTCGGGGCCGCCGAGCAGGGCCATCTCCACGTCGTTCATCCGCCGGAAGTCGCCCTTCTCCGGGGAGATCGGCTGGTGCCGGTCGTCCTCCTGCTTGCGGAGCACCTCCAGGTAGCCGAACGGGCCGAAGAACGCGGCGAAGTCCTTCTGCATGCCCCGGCCGTACAGCTCGATGGCCTCCTCACGGGTGTCCGCCATCCCGACGATCTTGAGGATGCCGGTGTGCTCGCCCAGCTTGTAGTGCACGCCCTGCCTGGCGCACTCCTCCTGGTACAGCCGCGCCTTCTTGGCGTGCTCGTCGGGGTTGGGGGTGAACATCCACGGCATGATCCCCTCCTGCGCCGCCCGGATCACCGAGCGGTCGGAGACGGTGAACGGCTGCCACAGCTCCGGATGCGGGTTCTGGTACGGCCGGGGGCACACCGAGACCGCCTGGATGACGCCGTTCTCGTCGATCTCGCCGGGCGCCCCGAACTCGCGGGTCCACTCGGCGGCGGGCCACCCCTCGATGCCGCTGTAGGGGGCGGGGACCTCGTAGTCCAGGACGTCGCTCTTGTAGCGCAGGGTGTCCTGGGCCCACGCCATCTTCATGATCTTGAGGATCTCGCCGAACACGTCGAAGTTGCGGTTGTCGCTGCTGGACCCGTCGGAGCGGGCGGCGGCGGCGTTCCAGCGCTGGCCCAGCACGTTCATCCAGCGGTTCTGGTAGCCGCGCGCCACGCCCAGCCGCAGCCGCCCCTTGGAGAAGTGGTCCAGCAGGGCGACGTCCTCGGCGGCCCGGATCGGGTCCCAGGCGGGCAGCACGATGCCGAGCGGGGCCAGCAGGATCCGTTCGGTGCGGGCGGCCAGGTCGGTGAGGAACATCAGCGGGTTGACCGAGAACTCGAAGCCCTCGGAGTGGAAGTGGTGCTCGGTCATCATGAGGGCGTCGAAGCCGATCCGGTCGGCGTGCACGGCGATCTCCCGGACCTCGTGCAGCAGCCTCTGGTACGACTCGACGTCCCGCCCGATGGGCCGCCGGGCCTTGGCGTTGTCCGCCGCGGCATGGCCCGACCCCGGGATCTGCGGGTTGAGGAAGATCGCGAACTTCACGCTGTGCTCTCCTTGTCCAGCGTCTCCAGCCACTTCTCGACGACGTGCAGGAACTCCGCCGGCCGCTCCTCGTGGAGGCGGTGCCCGGCCCCCGGCCAGTGCAGGACGCGGGAGGCGGGATGGGTGGGGAGCCCCCGTTCCCAGGCGGCGGCCTCGGCGTCCGCCCGGCAGGTCAGCACGGGGCACGCGCGCCGCGCCAGGTAGGCGTCCGACGCGGGCCGCGCGCCCCACTGCCCCGGGTCGGTGAACATCGCGGGGAACGCGCGGGCGAGCACGTGGGCGGGGGTGCCGAGGATCTTGCGCGCGTGCCGGGTCCGGACGTCCTCGGGGGTCGCCGGGGTGTACAGCACGGGCTCCATGGCGAGCACGGCGGCGTGCGGGTCCCGGCGCAGGTCCTCGACCATGGCGGGGAACATCGCGGCGATCTCGGGCGGCTGGCCGTAGCCGGGGTCCACGCACACCAGCGCCTCGACCCGGGACGGGTGCCCCACGGCCAGCGCGGTCGCCACCATCGCGCCCATCGAGTGTCCGAAGGCCACCACGCGCCCGATGCCCAGCAGGTCGAGCAGGGCGACGAGGTCGGCGGCGAGGTCCTCGGGGCGGTAGCCGCCGGCGGGGGCCGAGGACCTCCCGTGGCCGCGCAGGTCGGGCGCCACGACCCGGCGGCGGGCCGCCAGCGACGGCAGCACCGGGACCCAGTCGTCGGAGTCGGCGGCGTACCCGTGCACCAGGAGCACCGGGGTGCGCCCCGCTGCCCCGGGGTCGGCGGGGGCGTCGTCGGTGTGGAACAGGTCCACGTCCCCCAGCGCGGCGAACGGCATCGCGTCCCTCTCGCTCGGCTGCCCGGGAAATCCCGAACAAGCGCACGCTACCTCAGGGGTGTGCGCCCGAGCAATCGCTTGGTCGATACCGGGAGCGGGGTCAGCGGATCATCGGGAAGCAGGTCCACACGGGGAAGCGGTGGTAGCGCCCCTGGCCCGCCCGGACGGTGCCCAGGATCAGGAACACCCACTGCGCCACCATGTGCACCAACACCATCGGGACGACCAGCAGGAACCAGATCGGGTCGTCCATCGCCACGGCCAGCGGGATCGCCACCGCGAACGGCGCCAGAATCTGGATCAGCACCGTGATCTGGTAGTTCAGCGCCTGCGCGGCGTGGAACCGCACGAACGCCGACTGGTTCTTCTTCACGAAGTAGATGACCAGGGGCGCGAGGAACCCCACGATCAGCGTCCCCAGGTAGCACATCAGCGCCCAGGTGGTGTCGTCGCCGGTCACCTGGGGGCCGGGGCCGTTCGGCACCCCCGGAGGACCGTAGCCGTACCACTGGTCGTAGGGGCCGTGGCCGTACTGGTACTGGTAGCCGGGCGGCGGGGGCGGAGGGCTGGTCATGCTGGTCCTCAGGGGGTCGGGACGGCGTCGACAGCGAATCTACCCCGCTAGCCGCGGCCGGGGTGGTCGCCGACGGCGGGCCTGATCCGGGCGCGGGACCAGCCGAGGTACAGCGCCAGCCCGGCCGCGCCCGCCACCGCCAGGGTGATCACCATGCTCCACTCCAGGTACCAGGCCGACCCGGTGTCGCGCGGCCAGCAGATGTTGACCGTCTGGAACGCCAGCCACAGCGCCGCCGCGTACGTCACCGGGCCGCTGAACCGGCCCAGGCTGAACACCCCCGGCCGCCACGCGCCCCGCAGGTGGGCCAGCGCCGCGCCCCAGACCGGCAGCCCGAACGCCACGTAGAACCCGACGGTCGTGAAGTTCACCAGCACCGAGTACAGGGTGGAGCCCGACAGCAGCACGAACACCGCCGCGCCCAGCCCGGTCAGCGCGATGGCGTTCACCGGCAGCCGCTCCGGCCCCGCCAGCCGCCCCAGCACGCCCGAGCCCGGCAGCGCCCGGTCCCGCGCCGACGCCCAGATCACCCGGGACACCGCCGCCTGCACCGCCAGGAAGCTGGCCAGGAAGCCGATCACGAAGGTGACCAGCAGCGGGCGGCCGACCGCCGAGCCGAAGTGCGTCACCAGCGTGTCGCTGACCGGGTCGGCGACCTCCCCGGCCATCACCTTCGGCAGGTCCGGGATCGCCAGGATGACCCCGGCGGCCGAGTACATGACGATGACGCCGACCGCCAGCAGCGCGAAGATCAGTGCCTTGGGGACGTCCCGCTCGGGCCGTTCGACCTCCTCGGCGATCGACCCGGCCGCCTCGAAGCCCACGAACGACCAGCCCACGTACGCCGTCGCCGCCAGCATGGGCGCGCCGAGCCAGAACGCGCCGCCGCCGGAGCCCATCCCGTCGAACAGCGTGCTCACCGGGTTCTCCCGGTAGAACAGCAGCAGCACCGTCGCCAGCCCCACCGAGGCCACCACCTCGCACACCAGGCTGGCGATCACCAGGATCTTGAGGGTGCGCCGCCCGACGATGTTGGCCAGGCTGCCCAGCACGAGGATGCCCAGCGCGGTCGCCATGGTCGCGCCCCGGCCGGGCTCGTCCACCCCGCACGCCTGGAGCAGGAAGCCCGCCGCGCCGTACGACAGGGTGGACAGCGCGATCGTCAGGCCCCACATGTACGCCCAGGCGGCGAACCAGCCCGCCCCCGGGCCGCGCACGTGCCGCGCCCACTGGTAGACGCTCCCCTCGTACGGCCACCGGGAGGCCAGCTCGCCGAACACGCAGGCCACCAGGAGCTGGCCCGCGAGCACGATCGGGAACGTCCACCAGAAGGCCGGGCCGGCGGCCAGCAGCCCCAGCGTGAAGATCGCGTACAGCGCCACGATGGGCGAGACGTCGGCGAACGCCAGCGCGGTCGCCGACCGCAGGTCGAAGCCCTTGCGGAGGGTCTGGCCGGACGGCGGCGCGGCCGGTCCGGTCCCGGTGGCAGAGGTCATGGTGTCCTCGCTAACGGTGCTCTCCGGCGGACGCCGCCGGAGGGGGGAGCGCGCGCGGGCTCAGGCCGAGACCGCGCACGTGCCGGGCGATGTCGCCCAGCGGGGCCGTCCACACGTCGGGCAGACCGGCCACGTACTCGATGAGTTCCTCCAGCGCGTGCGCCCGGCCGGGCCGCCCGGACAGGAAGGGATGGCAGGTGAGCACGAAGCAGCCGCCCTCGCGGCGCAGCCCCTCGAACTCGGCCCGCCACAGTGCGACCGCCTTGGCCGGGGTCTCGATGAGCCCCGTGCCGGACAGGTCGGGCAGGTAGCAGTACTGCTCCCAGTCGTCCAGGCCCCAGTGGACCGGGATCTCGACGAGCGAGGGCGCCCCCGCCGCCCCCGTCGCCAGCTCATAGGGGACGTCGGCGTCCATGAGGCTGGAGTCGTACAGGAAGCCGCGTTCGGCCAGCAGCCGCGGCGTGGCGTAGGTCGCCTCCCACATCGGGGCCCGGTAGCCGACGGGCCGGACCCCGGCGACCTCTTCCAGGGCCGCCAGCCCCCGGTCCAGGATCTCCGCCTCGGTCTCGGGGTCCACGCCCACCAGCGACTCGTGCAGGTAGCCGTGGTGGGCGATCTCGTGGCCCTCGGCGACGATCGCGCGGACCGCGTCCGGATGCCGGTGCGCGGTGAACCCCGGGACGAAGAACGTGGAGCGGACCCCGTGCCGCGCCAGGATCCGCAGCAGCCTCGGCAGCCCGGTGAGCGGCCCGTACGCCTGGTGGCTCAGCACGCTCGGCCGCGCGGCGGACTCCGGCGCGATCGCGAGCACGGCCGACTCGGCGTCCACGTCGAAGGTGAACGACGCCGCCGAGGACGCGCCGGACGGCCATGGCACCGGGTCCGCGGGCCTCACGCGCGGCCCTTCGCCAGCAGGCTCAGCAGCTCGTACGTCACGGTCGCGGCGGCGATGGAGGTGATCTCCGCGTGGTCGTAGGCGGGCGCGACCTCCACCACGTCCGCGCCGACGATGTTCAGCCCGGCCAGTCCGCGCAGGACGCCGAGCAGTTCCCGGCTGGTCATGCCGCCGCTCTCCGGGGTCCCGGTGCCGGGCGCGAACGCCGGGTCCAGCACGTCGATGTCGATGGACAGGTACACGGGCGCGTCCTGGACCCGGGCGCGCACCCGTTCGGCGACGCCGCGCGGCCCCAGGTCGTCCAGGTCGGCGCAGTGCACGATGGTGAACCCGAACCGCGCGTCGTCGGCCAGGTCGCGCGGGTCGTACAGCGGGCCCCGGATGCCGACGTGGGCGCTGGCGTCCCGCAGCAGCAGGCCCTCCTCGGCCGCCCGGCGGAACGGCGTGCCGTGCGTGTAGGGCTCGCCGAAGTAGGTGTCCCAGGTGTCCAGGTGCGCGTCGAAGTGCACCAGGGCGACCGGGCCGTGCAGGGCGTGGGCGGCGCGCAGCGCGGGCAGCGCGATCGTGTGGTCCCCGCCGATCACCACGGCCCGCGCGCCGTCCCCGGTCAGCCCGCGCAGCCCCGCCTCCACCTGCGCGATGGCCGCGCCGATGTCGAACGGGTTGCAGGCCAGGTCCCCGGCGTCCACCACCTGCTGCGCGGCGAACGGCCGGACGTCCAGCGCCGGGTTGTAGGGCTTGAGCAGCCGCGACCCCTGCCGCACCGCCGCCGGCCCGAACCGAGCGCCCGGCCGGTACGACACGCCGCTGTCGAACGGCACCCCGACCACCGCCACGTCGGCGCGGGCGCCCGGCGGCAGGTCCTCGGCGCGGGGCAGGCGCGCGAAGGTGGCGTGTCCGGCGTACCGGGGGATCTCCAGGGCGTTGAGCTGGCCCACTGGTTCCAACTGAGGGTCCTTTCCGGGGGTCTCAGGCGCGGGACCGGGTCGTCCCGCCGTTGACGTGCAGCACCTGCCCGACGAGGGTCATGAGCCGGGGGTCGGCGAGGAACGCGACGGCCTCGGCGACCTCCTCGGGCGCGGCGATCCGGCCGAGCGGCACCCGCGCGGCGTACCGGGCGCGGATCTCCTCGGGGGTCACCCCGGCGTCGCGGGCGTCCACGTCGAGCTGCGGGGTGTCGATGTAGCTGGGGGCGACGGCGTTGACCGCGATGCCCTGCTGGCCCAGCTCGCGGCCCAGCGACTTGGCCAGCGTGATGATCCCGGCCTTGGACGCCGAGTAGGCGGTGGCGTGGGGCCAGCCGGTGATGCCCCACTCGGAGGCGATGAGGATCATCCGGCCGCCGCCGCGCTCGGCCATCCCGGGCAGCACCGCCTGGCAGCACGCGAAGGTGCCGCCGAGGTTGGTGTCCACGACCCGCCACCAGTCGTCGGGGTCGTGCTCGGCCAGCGGCGCCATGGTCAGGTAGGCGGCCCCGGCGACCAGCACGCCGACCGGCTCGCCCGCCCGTTCCTCGACCTCGGCGACCATCCGGTGCACGTCGTCGGGATCGGCGACGTCGGCGGGCGCCACCAGCGCCCCCGACGGCCCGCCCAGCTCGGCGGCCAGCTTGTGCAGCGCCTCGACGCGGCCCTCGTCGGGCAGGTCGCTGAGCGCGATCAGGTGCCCGTCGGCGGCGAGCCGGTGCGCCACCGCCCGGCCCAGCCCCCCGGCCGCCCCGGTGATCAGTGCGACGGCCATCAGATCACCGCCCCGGCGTTGGGGGACAGCACCTCGCCGACGCAGAAGGTGCCCTGCTCCACCAGGTACGCGGCGGTGAGGGCGACCTCCTCGGGGCCGACCAGCCGCCCCGCCGGGAGCGTGTTGACGTACGCCGAACGCCGCCACGGGGAGTCCGGCGGCAGCAGCGGCGTGTCGGTCGGGCCGGGCGCGACCGCGTTGACCCGGACCCCCGACGGGGCCAGCTCGGCGGCCAGCGCGCGGACCAGCCCGATCACCGCGCCCTTGGCGGCGGCGTAGTGCGCGTCACCGTCCCCGCCGCCGATGGCCAGCTCCGACGTGACGCCCACGACGCTGCCCCGGCCCCGGGCGACCATGCCGGGCGTCACCGCGCGGCAGACGTTCACCAGCCCGCCGAGGTGGACCCGCAGCATCCGCCGCCACTCCGGCCAGGCGATGTCGGCCAGCGGCACGATGGCGTAGTGCCCGGCCGCGCACAGCGCCGCCTCGACCGGCCCCAGCTCCCGCTCGACCCGGCCGATCGCGGCCCGCACCTGGGCCGGGTCCGCCACGTCCACCCCGACGGCGTGGTCGGCCTGCGGGGACGGGCGCAGGTCCAGGCCCACCGTCGTCCAGCCCCGCCGCGACATCTCGGCGACGATGGCGGCCCCGATGCCGCTGGCCGCTCCGGTGACGACCGCGACCCGCGCTCGCGCGCTGTCGTCCATGGGTCCTCCCTGTTCGCTCGACAAACCAGGCAAACCCCGTATACGTGCTGGTGACAAGGGTTTTGCGTGATCGTTGGGGGACAGGACGAGAAAGGGGGCGGCGCGTGGTGGACTCCTCCGAAACCGGAGCGCGCGGCGTTCCCACGGCCGACGCGCGGTGGGAGGGTGAACGGGTGACCGGCGACACGCGGAGCGGGCTGCGCCTGACGGTGCGGCAGCTGCTGGACGTGCCGGAGTTCCGGCTGCGGCTGGTCGCGGGCGCGGCGGGACTGGACCGGCCGGTGCGCTGGGCCCACTCGACCGAGCTGCTGGACCCCGGCCCGTACCTGCGCGGCAACGAGGTGGTGCTGACGGTGGGCGCGGCGCTCAGCGACCCCGGGCGGTGCGCGGAGTTCGCCCGGTCGGTGAACGCCTGCCGGGCCAGCGCGATCGGGTACGGCATCGGCGACGTCACCCCGGACGCGCCCGCCGCGCTGCGCGAGTCCTGCGAACGGCTCGGGCTGCCGCTGTTCGAGGTGCCCCCGGACGTGCCGTTCCTCAGCTTCACCGAGTGGTTCGCCGACCGGCTGGCCTCGTCGCGGGAGGAGCGCCACGAACGGGAGGAGATCGGGCGGCTGCTGGGCCTGGTGGCCACGGGCCTGGCGTCCCCGGAGGCGCTGCGCGAGCGGGTGGAGCGGGCCGGGGCGGACGGGCCGGAGATGGTCGCCCTGGCGGTGCCCCGGGGGGCGCTGCCGGAGCCCGCGGACGCGGTCGTCGGGGCGGTGCTCGGCCTGGACGGGGACGTGGCGGTGCTGGTCGTCTCCGACGAGGAGCACGCGACGACGCTGGTCGGGGCCTGGGGCGGGACCGGCGGCGTCGGCAGCCCCGGGCCGCTGGACCACCTGCCGCACAGCCTCGCCGAGGCCCGCGCGGCGCTGGAGGTGGCCCGGCGCTCCGGCGGCCTCACCCGCGCCGCCGACCTGGCCACCTTCCCCGCGCTGCTGGGCCGCCTGGACGCCGACCAGCTCGCGCCGTTCCTGGACCAGATCGCCCGCCCGCTCGCCGACTACGACGCCGCGCACGGCAGCCGCCTGGTGGAGACGCTGTGCGCGTTCCTGGAGACCGGCGGCTCGGTCGGGACCACCTCCCGGAACCTGTACCTGCATCCCAACACGCTGCGGCACCGGCTGTCGCGCATCGAGGCCGTCACCGGGCGCAACCCGCTGCGGTTCGAGGACCGCGTCGCGCTGGCCGTGGCCATGTGGTCCGGGCCGCGCACCGCCAGGGGCCGGTCCTAGAACCTCCTAGAAGACGATGACCGAGCGGGCCACCGCGCCCGCCCGGACGTGCTCGATCGCCTCGTTCACCCGGTCCAGCGGGACGCGTTCGCTGACCAGGCTCGCCAGGTCCAGGCGGCCCTGCCGGTGCAGCTCGGCCAGCAGCGGCAGGTCGCGGCCGGGGTTGGCGTCGCCGCCCTGGGTGCCCACCAGGCGGCGGGAGGCGAACAGCGCCCCGGCGGGGATCTCCAGCGTCCGGCCGGGGGCGGCGCTGCTCACCATCACGGTCGTGCCGCCGGGCCGGGTGGCGGCGAACGCGCGGGCGAGGACCCCGGGCGCGCCGGTGACCTCGAAGGCGTAGTCCACACCGCCCCGGACGATCCGGCCGACCTGCTCGGCCAGGTCGCCGTCGGGCGCCGCCCGGACGGTGTGCGTCGCGCCGAGCCGTTCGGCGAGCGCGAGCTTGGTGTCCGCGAGGTCGGCGGCGATGATCGTGGTGGCCCCCGCCAGCACCGCGCCCTGCACCACGTTGAGCCCGACGCCGCCGCAGCCCACCACCAGCACGGTGGACCCCGGTTCGACGCGCGCGGTGTTGAGCACGGCCCCGACCCCGGTGACCACCGCGCAGGCGGTCAGGGCGAGCAGGTCCAGGGGGGCGTCCGCGGCGACCCGCACGCACATCGCCTCGCCGACCACGACCCGCTCGGCGAACGAGCCGATCCCGATGTACGGGCGGACGGGCTCCCCGTCGAGGCTCAGCCGGGTGCTCCCGTCGGCGGTGAGCCCCATGATCGCCGCCATCCGGGCCCGGCCCCCGCACAGGTGGACACGGCCCCGCAGGCAGTCGCGGCAGCGCAGGCACGGGCCGTTCATCGCGATGACGACCCGGTCGCCGGGCCGGACCGAGGTCACGCCGGGGCCGGTCGCCTCCACGATCCCGGCGCTCTCGTGGCCGAGCACGCACGGCAGCCGCCGCACCACCGGGCTCCCGCCGTCCAGGGCCTTGAGGTCCGAGCCGCACACACCGGAGGCGGCGACCTTCACCAGGACCTCGCCCGCGCGGGGCTCCTCCACCGCCAGTTCGGCGATCTCCAGCGCCGCCCCGAACTCCCGCAGCACCGCCGCCCGCGTCACCGTGCCCATCGGGTCGCCCCTTCCGGTCGCCTCCTCGGTGCCGGTCACGGTAACACCAAGCACTTGCTTGGTCGAGGGCTAGGTGAACAGCTGGCCGCCGTTGACGTCCAGGGTCGCCCCGGTGGTGCCCCGCGCCAGGTCGGAGGCCAGGAAGAGCACGGCGCGGGCGACGTCCTCCTCGGTGGCGATCCGCCGCAGCGCCATCGCGCCGACGTCCCGGGCGAGGATCTCCTCGTAGGGGACGCCCTCGGCGGCGGCGCGGGTGCGCATCCAGTCCTCCAGGGCGTCACCGGCGATCCAGCCGGGCGCGACACAGTTGACCCGCACCCCCGAGGGGCCCAGCTCGTCGGCCAGGCAGTGCGACAGCAGGTGGACGCCCGCCTTCCCGGCGGCGTAGTCGCTGCGGCCCGCGTACCCGGTGCGGCTGGACAGGGAGGTCACGTTGACGATGGAGCCGCCGCCCGCCGCGACCATGAGCGGGGCCAGGTACCGGCAGGCCAGCAGCGTCCCGTAGGTCCCCGTCTCGACGGCCGCGCGCCATCGCTCCAGGTCCGCCTCGTCCATGTCCAGCACGTTCCGGCGGTGCGAGCCGGGGAAGGCGGCGTTGACGAGCACGTCCACGCGGCCGAAGCGTTCGGTCACCCGGTCGGCGAGCGCGCGGACCTGCTCGGGCCGCGCCATGTCGGTCGGCACGGCCAGCGCGCGGCGGCCCGCCGCCGTCACCTGTGCGGCGATGGCGTCGAGGGTCCGCGCGGTGCGCGCCGCGACCACGACGTCGGCGCCCTCGCGCGCCATGAGCACCGCCAGCGTGCGGCCCAGCCCGGGACCGGCCCCGGTGACGACCGCGATCCTGCCCTCCAGGAGCACCGGTCCCTCCCTGTGTCGCGGGGGATGGCCAGGCAACCAAGCATACGCTAGGTTGGTCGCCGTGGATCTCGCCTTCACCCCGCGGCAGCGGGCCTTCCGCGCGGAGGTGCGCGCGTGGCTGGCCGCCCACGTCCCGGCCGAGCCGCTGCCCCCGATGGACACCCCCGAGGGCTTCCGGCGGCACCGCGCGTGGGAGCGGACGCTCGCCGGGGCCCGGCTGTCGGCGGTGTCCTGGCCCCCCGAGTACGGCGGACGGGGGGCCGGCCTCGTCGAGTGGCTGATCTTCGAGGAGGAGTACTGGGCGTCGGGCGCGCCCGGCCGGGTCAGCCAGAACGGCGTGTTCCTGCTGGCCCCGACGCTGCTGACGTACGGGACCGAGGAACAGCGGCGCCGGTTCCTGCCCCGGATGGCCCGCGCCGACGACGTCTGGGCCCAGGCCTGGTCGGAACCGGAGTCCGGCAGCGACCTCGCCTCGCTGCGCGCCACCGCCACCCCGGACGGCGACGGCTGGCGGCTCAACGGCCACAAGACCTGGAGCAGCCGCGCCGCCCACGCCGACTGGGGCTTCGGGCTGTTCCGCTCCGACCCGGCCGCCGGACGGCACCGGGGGCTGACCTACTTCCTGTTCCCGCTGGACGCCGCGGGCGTCACCGTCCGGCCGATCGCCCAGCTCGACGGGCGGCACGGCTTCGCCGAGATCTTCTTCGACGACGTCCACGTCCCCGCCGGCCAGGTGCTCGGCGAGGTGGGGCAGGGCTGGCGGGTCGCGATGGCCACCGCCGGCTCCGAACGCGGCCTCACCCTGCGCAGCCCGGGACGGTTCATGGCGACCGCCGACCGGCTGCTCCGCCTCGCCCGCGACAGCGACGACCAGGCCCTCCGCGACGCCGCCGTGCGCGCCTGGACCGACGCCGACGCCTACCGGCTGTACACCTACCAGGCCGCCGCGCGCCTCGCCGACGGGGAGGAGCCGGGCGCGGAGGCCAGCCTGATGAAGGTCTGGTGGTCGGAACTGGACCTGCGCCTGCACGAACTGGCCCTGGACCTGCTCGGCCCCCGCGCGCCGTTGGAGGGGCCGTGGCTGGACGGCTTCCTGTTCGCGCTCGCCGGGCCGATCTACGCGGGCACCAACGAGATCCAGCGGAACATCATCGCCGAACGCGTGCTGGGGCTGCCCCGATGAGATTCGCCTTCACCACCGACCAGCGCCTGCTGGCCGAGGCCGTCCGGGACGTGCTCGCCAAGACCGGCCCGCCGCGGGCGGCGCGCGGCGACGCCTGGCGGGCGCTGGCCGAGGTCGGGCTGCTGGGCGCGCACATCCCCGGGGAGCACGGCGGGCTGGGGCTCACCCCGCTCGACACGGTCCTGGCGTTCGAGGAGACCGGACGGCGCGCGGTGCCCGGGCCCCTCGTGGAGACCGCCGTGGCCGCCCCCTGCCTGGTGGGGGAGGACCGGCTGCCCTCGATCGCCTCCGGGGACCTGGTGGTGTCGGTGAGCACCGGAGACTCGCCGTTCCTGCTGGACGCCGACACCGCCGACCTCCTCGTCGTCGCGGACCGCGACGGCGTCACCATCGCACCGCCCCACGCGCTCACCCTCACCGAACGGCCGTGCGGCGACCCGGCCCGGCGACTGTTCGAGGCCGGTACCGGCGGAACGACGGGCTCGGCGAAGGAACGGGCGGCCTTCGACGGGGCGGCCCTGGCCACGTCCGCGCAGCTGATCGGCCTCGCCCGCGAGCTGAACCGCCGGGCCGTGACCTATGCCGGGCAGCGCCGCCAGTTCGGTCAGGAAATCGGGTCGTTCCAGGCCGTCAAGCACCGGCTCGCGGACGCCACGGTCGCGGTGGAGTTCGCCGCCCCGCCGGTGCACCGCGCCGCGTACGCCCTCACGCACCGGTCGCCCACCGCGTCCCGTGACGTGTCCGCCGCCAAGATCGCCGCCGGGCGGGCCGCGCACCGGGCCGCCCGGACCGCCCTGCAGGTGCACGGCGCCGTCGGCTACACCGAGGAACTCGACCTGCACCTGTGGCTGCACCGCGTCTGGGCGCTGCGCGCCGCCTGGGGCGACGAGGGCCTGCACCGGTCCCGCCTGCGGGCCGCGCTGCTCGACGGGCCGGGGGAGAGGACGCGGCTGCCGTGAAGTTCGGCGTCCCGCTGGGACTGGTCCACCCCGGCGTCTGGCGTGACCTCGCCGTCGAGGCCGACCGGCTGGGCTTCGAGTCGGTGTGGATGCCCGAGCACCTGGTGTTCGCCACCGACCTGTCCACCGCCCGTTACCCCGGCACCGGCGAGCCGGGGATCGTGCCGGGCACGCCGCTGTTCGACGCCCCCGCGTACCTGTGCGCGCTCGCCGCCGTCACCGAGCGGATCCGGCTCGGCACCGCCGTCTACCTGTACGGGCTGCGGCACCCGTTCGTCGCCGCCCGCGCCTTCGCCACCCTCGACCAGGTCTCCGGCGGGCGCGCCATCGTCGGCGTCGGCGCCGGATGGTACGCGGGCGAGTGGGCCGCCGCCGGGATCGACTTCGCCACCCGGGGCCGGAGGCTGGACGAGGCGATCACGGTGTCCCGGCGGCTGTGGAGCGAACCGGCCGTGGAGCACCACGGCGAGTTCTTCGACTTCCCCGAGGTGGCGTTCGAGCCCAAGCCCGTGCAGCGGCGGCTGCCCGTCCACGCGGGCGGTGAGTCCCGGGCCGCGCTGCGCCGAGCCGCCCGGCTCTGTGACGGCTGGATCGGCATGCCGCACACCCTCGACTCCGTCCGGCCCCTGCTCGGCCTGCTCCGCGCCTGCCGCGAGGAGGCGGGCCGGGAGGACGCGCCGTTCGAGATCACCGTGCACGCCTACGACCTGTCCGGCCCGGAGGAGGTCGTGCGCTGGGCCGACCTCGGCGTCGACCGGCTCATCGTCCGCCCGTGGACCCGTACCCGCGACGCGCTGGGCGGGCTGGCGTCGTTCGCCGAGCGCTACCCGGTCACCCCGGAATCCCGGCAGACGACCACATAGTGGTCTACCGTGCGGGCATGGCGACCGTACTCGTCGTGGAGGACGACCCCAACGTCCGGGCCGCGCTGATCCGGGAGCTGGGCGCCCGGTCCCACACGGTGCGCAGCGCGGGCACGGCGATGGACATGCTCCGCGACATCGCGCAGAGCCCGCCCGACCTGGTGGTCCTCGACCTGGGGCTGCCCGACCTCGACGGCGCCGAGGCGCTGAAGATGCTGCGGGCGGTGTCCGACGTGCCGGTCATCATCGCCACCGCCCGCGACGACGAGACCGAGACCGTCCGGCTGCTCAACGCGGGCGCCGACGACTACCTGGTCAAGCCGTTCACCGCCGAGCACCTGGGCGCCCGGCTGGCGGCGCTGCTGCGCCGGGCGGGCGGCCGGGCCGGGCCGGTGGTGCGGCTGTCGGTCGGCGGGCTGCGCATCGACGTGGACCGCCGTGAGGCGTCCCTGGACGGCGCGCCGCTGGAGCTGACCCGCCGCGAGTTCGACCTGCTGGCCTACCTCGCCGCCCGGCCCGGCCGCGTCGTGTCCCGCCGTGAGCTGCTCGCCGAGGTCTGGCACCAGGCGTACGGCGACGACCAGACCATCGACGTGCACCTGTCCTGGCTGCGCCGCAAGCTCGGGGAGACCGCGGCCTCCCCCCGCTACCTGCACACCGTGCGGGGGGTCGGCGTCCGGCTGGCCGCCCCCGAGCCGGAGCCCGCCCCGGACCCCTCATGAGACGTGCGCTCGGCCTGGTCGCCCTGGCCGTCACCACGATGGTGGCGCTGGCGTTCCTGATCCCGCTGGCGTTCACGGTGCGGCAGATGACGCGGGACCGGGCGCTCGGCGCGGCCGAGCG
>DATADI010000094.1:0-5896 GCA_036258615.1 Thermomonospora sp.
GGCACGCGGCGCTGCTGGCGCGCGGCGGGGGCGTGCGGTGACCGGGGGGCGTCCGGCCGGGCGGCTGGGCGGGTTGCTGGCCGGGGAGCCTTCGGTGGTGGCCGTCGGGACCTCCGCGCTGGCCGAGGCGCTGGAACGGCAGGCCGTCACGGTGGAGCGGGTGGACTGGCGCCCGCCGCCCGCCGACGCGGTGGACGCGCTGAACGCGGTGCTCGGCGACCCCCGGCACGCGGCGGCGAACGCGACCGCGCTGGGGCGGATGCTGGCGGTGCGCCCGATGCTGGTGGACGTCCGGCCCGCCCGCGAGGTGCTGGGCCTGGAGCCGGGGGTGTTCCTGCACGCGGGCCCGCCGCTGGAGTGGGCGCGTGCCTCGGGCCCGATGCGGGGGGCGCTCATCGGGGCGATGCTGCTGGAGGGCCTGGCGTCCACCCCGGAGGACGCCGAACGGGACCTGGCTGCGGGCACGGTGACGCTGGAGCCCTGCCACCACCACGCCGCCGTGGGCCCGATGGCGGGGGTGGTCGGCCCGTCGATGTGGATGCTGGTCGTCGAGGACGCCGAGCGCCCCGGGCGCCGCGCGTACTGCTCGCTCAACGAGGGCCTGGGCGCGGTCCTGCGGTACGGGGCGTACGGGCCGGAGGTGATCGGGCGGCTGCGGTGGATGGCGGCGGTGCTGGGGCCGGTGCTGCGGGACGCGGTGCGCCGCCACGGCCCGGTGGACCTCATGGCGATCATGGCGCAGGCCCTGCAGATGGGCGACGAGCTGCACAACCGCAACCGGGCGGCGACGTCGCTGCTGCTGCGCGAGCTGGCCGCCGACCTGGTCGCGGTGAACGCGCCGCGCGCCGACGTGGCCGAGGTGCTGCGGTTCGTCCACGGCAACGACCACTTCTTCCTCAACCTGGCGATGGCGGCGGCCAAGGCGGGGGCCGACGCGGCGCGCGGGGTGCCGGGGTCGAGCCTGGTGGTGGCGATGGCCCGCAACGGCACCGACTTCGGGGTGCAGGTGTCGGGCACGGGCGACCGGTGGTTCCGGGGCCCGGCCGGGCTGCCGGACGGCCTGTACCTGGGGTCCTACGGGCCCGGGGACGCCAACCCCGACATCGGCGACTCGACGATCATGGAGACGGCGGGGCTCGGCGGGTTCGCGATGGCGGCGGCCCCGGCGATCGTCCGGTTCGTGGGCGGCGCGGTGCCGGACGCGCTGGCGGCCACCCGGCGGATGTACGAGATCACGCTGGGCGAGCATCCGGTGTACCAGGTGCCGATCCTGGCGTTCCGGGGGACGCCGGTGGGCGTGGACGTGACCCGGGTGGTGCGCACCGGGATCCTGCCGGTGATCAACACCGGGATCGCCGGCCGCGAGGCGGGCACCGGCCAGGTCGGCGCCGGGCTGGTGACGCCCCCGGCGGAGGTGTTCACCGAGGCGCTTCGGGCGCTGGCCCGCCAGCGCTGACCGGCGCTCAGCCCTTGGGCGCCAGGCCGCGGACCCCGGCCAGCAGCAGGTCCACCCCGAAGGCGTAGTAGGCGTCCACGTCGGGCTCCTCGACCAGGGTGCGGCCGTACTCGACCAGGCAGGGGTACTCGCCGGGCGGCAGCGCCTCCAGTTCCAGCCGGTTGGCCCGCCGCCAGGCGGCGACGTCCTCCGGCGCGAGGCCGGGCGGCCCCGACGGGTCGTTGGCGACCAGCGCGGCGGCCCCGTTCAGCAGGTACGAGGCGATCTGGAAGGCACGCTCGGGCGGGTATCCGGCCTCGCCCAGCAGGGCCAGCGCGGTGTCGGTGGCGCGGCGGAAGTTCGCCGAGCGCTGCTTGGCGATGACCTGCCCCACCGTCCCGACCCAGCGGTGCCGCCGCAGCACCTCGACCAGCGCGGTCACCATCGCGTGCAGCGTGGCGTGCCAGGCGGCGTCCGCCCCGCCCGGCCCGGGGGCGGGCGCGGCGATCTGGGTGAACACCTCGTCGAGCATGCCGATGAGGAGTTCTTCCTTGTTCTTGAAGTGCCAGTACAGGGCCATGGGGGTGACGCCCAGCTCCTGGGCGAGGCGCCGGATGGTGACGGCCTCGATCCCCTCGCCGGCGGCGAGCGCGAGGGCCCGCTCCACGACCGCTTCCCGTGTCAGCTTGTCCGGTGCCACTTGACGACTATACGCCGTACATGGTGACCTGTACGACGTACATGTACGGCGTACAAGTACGCCGTACAGGAAGCGAGGGGCACTCCCATGAACGACTCCCGGCGATGGATCGCGCTGGTCGCGGTCGCGCTCGCCACCTTCATGACCTATCTGGACAACAACGTCGTCAACGTCGCGCTGCCGTCGATCCAGCGCGACCTGGGGCTCACCATCTCCGGCCTGGAGTGGATCGTGAGCGGCTACATCCTGGTGTTCGCCGGGCTGCTGCTGGTCGGCGGCCGGCTGGCGGACGTGTTCGGGGTCCGCCGGACCCTGCTGCTCGGCCTGGCCGTCTTCACCCTGTCCTCGCTGGCCGCCGGGCTGGCCGGCAGCCAGGAGGCGCTGATCGCCGCGCGCGCGGTGCAGGGCGTGGGGGCCGCGCTGCTGGCCCCGGCCTCGCTGGCGGTGATCGTGGCGATGTTCCCCGACCCCCGCGAGCGCGGGACGGCGGTCGGGATCTGGGGCGGCGTCGGCGCGCTGGCCCTGGCGGTCGGCCCGTTCACCGGCGGCGTGCTCAGCGAGCGGCTGGACTGGGGCTGGATCTTCCTGATCAACGTGCCGATCGGCGTGGTCACCGCCGCGCTGGCGGTGCCGAGCGTGCGGGGGGTGCCCGGCGGGCGCGGCGGCTCGTGGCGGCGGCTGGACCCGGCGGGCCTGGCGACCTCCTCGGCGGCGCTGTTCGCGCTGACGTTCGCGCTGATCGAGGGCGAGTCACGGGGGTGGACCTCGGGCGTCATCCTGGGCGCGTTCGCGGGGGCCGCGCTGATGGCGGCGCTGTTCGTGGTGGCCGAGCGGCGCGCCGCCGACCCGATGATCGACCTGTCGCTGGCCCGGCACCGGGTGTTCGCCGGCGGGCTGCTGGCCATGGGCCTGTGGGCGTTCGGGGTCTTCGGCATCTACTTCTTCACCGCGCTGTACCTGCAGAACTCCCTGGGCTTCAGCCCCACCGAGGCGGGCGCGGCGTTCGTGCCCATGGCGCTGGTGATGGCCGTGGTCGCGGCCGTGTCGGCGCGGATCTCGGCGCGGTTCGGCGCGGCGGCGACGGTCGCGGCGGGCCTGGGGCTGATGGCCGTGGCGGTCGCCGCGATCTCCACCGTCGGGGCCGGCGACGGCTACCTGGACCTGCTGCCGTGGTTCCTGGTGTACGGGCTGGGCGCGGGGCTGCTGCTGCCGCTGACCGACGTGGTCCTGGCCGTGCTGCCCGCCGCGCGGGCGGGGGTCGCCTCCGGGATGCTGAACGTCTCGCGCGAGGTGTTCGGGCTGCTGGGCATCACCGTCCTGGGCGCCATCCTCAGCTCCCGCCAGACCGCCTACGAGCGCGACGGACGGCCCCCGCTGCCGGCCTTCCTGGAGGCGTACCAGGTGACGCTGCTGGTCGCGGCGGCCATCGTCGCCGTGGGCGTCCCGCTGAGCCTGTACGCGCTGCGCGGCGTGCGGGCCGCCGGGCCGGGCGCGGACACCGGTGAGCCCGCCGGTGAGGAGCGCGTCCCGGTCGCCGCCGCCCCCTGACGGCTCCGGCCCGGCACGCCTGGACCGTGCCGGGCCGGGGTAGAAAGGTGATCATGAGCGAGACAGTCACCGGGGACCAGCACGCGATCACCGCCGGGCCGTACCGCGCGGTGGTGACCGAAGGCGGCGCGGGCCTGCGCGCGCTGACCTTCGAGGGTCGGCCGCTGATCCTCACGCACGACGCCGACGAGCCCGCGCCCGCCGCGCTGGGCCAGCTGCTGATCCCCTGGCCCAACCGGGTCGACCGGGGCCGCTACACCTACGGCGGCCGGGACCACCAGCTCGACGTCAGCGAGCCCGAGTACGACTGCGCGATCCACGGGCTGGTGCGCTGGGCGCCCTGGTCGGTCGCCGTGCGCGAACCCCACCGGGTGCGCCTGGCCCACCGGCTGCTGGGCTCCGCCGGGTACCCGTACCGTCTCGACCTGACCGCCGAGTACACCCTGGACGCCCGGACGGGCCTCACCGTCCGGGTGACCGCCGTCAACACCGGCACGCACACGGCCCCGTACGGGCACGGCGCGCACCCGTACCTCACGGTGGGCGAGCCGATCGACCGCTGCGAGATCGTCATCCCCGCCGACCGGTACCTGCCGGTCAACGACCGGATGATCCCCGAGGGACCGCCGGAGGACGTGACCGGCACCCCCTACGACCGGCGCGAGCCCGCCCCGCTCGGCGCGCAGCGGATCGACAACGCCTACACGGCGCTGCACCGGGACGCGGCGGGCCGGGCCTGGGCCAGGCTGCGGGGCGGCGGGCGCGCGGTGGCGTTCTGGCTGGACGACGCGCATCCGTGGCTGGAGGTCTACACCGCCGACCAGCTGCCCCCGCACCTGCGCCGCCAGGGCCTCGGGGTGGAGCCGATGACCTGCCCGCCGAACGCGTTCGCGTCGGGGATCGACGTGATCGACCTGAAACCGGGGGACACGGCCACCGGATCATGGGGGATCATAGCGGAGTGAATCTGAGCGTTTCCTCGATCGACGACCTGGCCGCCCGGGTCACGGCGGCCTCCGCCGAGCACGGCCGGCGCGCGTCCGCCGCGCCCGGCGGCGGACGCCAGCCGGTCCACACGGTGTACGTCTCGGCCGACCGGTTCTCCCGGACCACCCCGGCCGACTTCGGCGCCGAGGCGCTGCGCCTGTTCAACAACCACACCCCGGGGGCGGGCTCGTTCGGCACCGCCTTCGGGCTCGACCCGGACCTGGCCGCCACGGTGCGCGAGCGGGTCGCCGCCAAGCTCGCCACCGAGCCCATCGAGGACCTGCGCATCGACTTCGAGGACGGCTACGGGGTCCGCCCCGACGCCGAGGAGGACGCGCACGTCGCCCAGGTGGTCGAGGCGGTGGCC
Organism: Thermomonospora sp.; assembly: GCA_036258615.1. Classification (GTDB taxonomy): domain Bacteria; phylum Actinomycetota; class Actinomycetes; order Streptosporangiales; family Streptosporangiaceae; genus Thermomonospora. The sequence goes on from DATADI010000094.1 coordinate 5,038, forward strand.
GCGGCCTACCAGGTCAAGGGGCTGCCGCACTTCTGGGGGCTGCGGGTCAAGTCGTTCACCGACGGCGGGCACGAGCGGGCCATGCGCACCCTGGACGGCTTCCTGACCGCGCTGCGCGACCGGCTGGGACGGCTGCCCGGCGGGTTCGTCATCACCTTCCCGAAGGTGGTGGGCCCCGAGCACGTCGCGATCTTCGCCGAGTACCTGGACCGGCTGGAGGACGCCCTCGGCCTGCCGAACGGCATCCTGCGGTTCGAGATCCAGGTGGAGACCGCCGAGGCGATCATCGCCTCGGACGGCCGGCTCGGGCTGCCCGCCATCGCCGAGGCCGGGGCCGGACGGGTGACCGCCGCCCACTTCGGGGTGTTCGACTACACCGCCGCGCTGGGGCTGCCGCCCGACGAGCAGCGCCTGGACCACCCGGCCTGCGACTTCGCCCGGCACGTCATGCAGGTGTCCCTGGCGGGCACCGGCATCCGGCTCAGCGACGGGTCCACCAACGTGGTGCCGCGCAACGACGGGCCCGACGAGGTCAGCCGCACCTGGGCGGCGCACTCGGCGAACGTGCGGCACTCCCTGCGGCACGGTTTCTACCAGGGCTGGGACCTGCACCCGGCGCACCTGCCGAGCCGGTACGCCACGGTGTACGCCTTCCACCTGGCCGGGGTGGACGACGCGATCGGGCGGGTGCGGGCCTGGCGGGAGCAGGTGGCGGGCAAGGGCGGCGTGCTGGACGAGCCCGCCACGATCAAGGCCCTCACCGACCGGCTGCGGCGCGCGGTCGACTGCGGCGCCCTGGACGAGAGCGTGCTCCCGGCCTGACGGCCCGCCGGGCCACGGGCCTCACGGGTTTCACGGG
>DATADI010000095.1:0-3974 GCA_036258615.1 Thermomonospora sp.
CCTCCAGCGGCCCGCCGCCCCTGGTCAGCCGCAGCGCCGGAACGACCTCCTCCCGCGCCAGCGCACCCCCGGCCACCGGCCCCAGCAGCTCCCGCACCCCGGCCACGGTGAAACCGGCCCGCCCGAACAGCGCCCGGACCCGGCCCAGTACGTCATCACTCTCGCCCACCCGGCCATCCTCGCGCGTCCGCGCGGGGCCGCGCGATCTAGTCGTCGAGGTAGTCGTCCACGCCCTTGGCGATCGCGTTGGCGATCTTCTGCCGGAACCCCGGGTCGGACAGCCGGGCGGCCTCGCGGCTGTTGCGCATGTTGCCGCACTCGATGAACACCTTGGGCACGTCCGACAGGTTCAGCCCGCCGAGGTCGTCACGCCGGTCGATGGCGTCCTTGCCCCGGTAGTTGGAGTACGGCGTCCCGGTGCCGGCGCGGAAGGCGGCGCGGAGGTCCAGGGCCAGCTCGTGGGACTCCTCCACGACCTCCTGGGTGTTGACGCCCCGGACGTAGGCGGGCTCGATGATGTGGAAGCCGTGCTGGCTCGGCCCGGCGCCGTCGGCGTGCACGGAGATCACCGCGTCGGCGTTGGCGTCGTTGCCGATGGCGGCGCGTTTGTCGATGCAGGGCCCCACGCCCTTGTCGTTGGACCGGGTGAGGATGACCTTGGCGCCCTGGGCCTGCAGCACCCGGCGCAGCCGCAGCGACACGTCCCAGGTGAAGGCGTGCTCGCTGTACCCGGCGTTGGTGGCGGTGCCGGTGGTGTCGCACGCCTTGCGGCCGTTGCCGATGTCCACCTGCCGGTTGATGACGGAGGACGCGCGGGCGTTGCCCCCGTTGTGGCCGGGGTCGATCACGATGGTCTTCCCGCGCAGCGCGCCGGTCCCGCCGGGCTGCTCGGGGGACCCTCCGGCGGTCGGGGTGGAGTCCATGGTGGCCGTCGGGGGCGGCGCCGTCCGGGCGTCCTGGCCGCCGTCGTCACCGCCACCGCACGCGGCGAGCGCTCCCATGCTCAGGGCCAGCGCGACGGCGGCGGGGCCGCGTCGACGGATGCTCACGATGAACGCCCCCCGTGACAGATTCGTTACCGACCCTGCCAGTCTGCACACGGGCCGCGGTACGTCAAATGACGTCGCCGGACGGATATGAAGCCGTGGCCGGACCGCTGTGGGAAATGTCACCCCTGACCGATATTGCCCCGGCCGGACGGCCGGAGTCAGCGCAGCGCGTCCTCCCGGCCGAGCAGGGCCGCGAGGGCACGGGCCTCCTCGGCGTCCAGTCCCAGCACTACCCGCGGCCTGCCCCACGGATGGTCGATCGAGTGGGCCACGTAGCTGGCCACCGACTCCGCGACCGGGGCGGCGAGCCCGCGGGCGTGCCGCCACTGCGTCCAGGCCCGTTCGAGCTCGCTCGCGGCGCGCTGGGCGCACGACACCAACTCTGGATCACGCACGATCGAACCCCCCAGGTGACGATGCGACGACCTTCCCCGACCGGGTCCCCGGCGGGGAGGCGGCCACCATTAAGCCGCCGGGAGAGGCTCGTGACCTGCGGAATGCTGGAGTTTTGACCCTGCCCTTACCTGGCCGGCCCGGTGCGCGGACCGCCGGTGGGGTCAGGGGCCGGGCGCCGGGCCGGTGGTGGAGCGCACCACGAGGTGCGGCACGACCAGGTTCTGCCGGGGGTCGCGCAGCGGATCCTCGATGCGGGCGCACAGCAGCTCCGCCGCGACCCGGCCCATGTCCCGGCGCGGCTGGTCGACGCTGGTCAGCGAGATGTGCCGGATGGCCGCCAGGTGCGTGTTGTCGTACCCGACGATCGACACGTCGGCGGGCACCCGCAGCCCCAGCTCGTCGGCGGCCGACAGCGCCCCGGTCGCCACCAGGTCGTTCGGGGCGAAGATGGCGGTGGGCCGGTCGGCGCGGGTCAGCAGGCCGCGCGCCGCCCGGTAGCCGCCCTCCTCGGTGAAGTCGCCGGGCTCCACGACCACCTGGTCGGCCAGCCCGTGCTTGTGCATCGCGGCCTCGTACCCGGCGCGCCGGTAGCGGGCGGTGGTGGACCGCGCCCCCTCGATGTGCGCGATGCGGCGGTGCCCCAGCCGTACGAGATGGTCCACGGCCAGGCTCGCGCCCAGCTCGTCGTCGTCCACGACGATGTCGACCCCCGCGACGTCGCGTTCGCCGACGACGACGACGGGCACGCTCGCGGCGGCCTCCTTGAGCGAGTCGGGGACCACGCTGAGCAGCACCAGCCCGTCCACCCGCATCTCCAGGAACGCCTCGACCGCCTCCGCCTCGAACAGCGGGTCCCACCGGCCGCTGCCGACCAGCATCCGCAGCCCCTCGCCGTGCAGGCTCTCCTGGAGGCCGTCCAGGAACTCGGCGAAGAACGGGTTGTGCAGGTCGGCGACGATCGCGCCGATCAGGCGGGTGCGGCCCTCGACGAGGCTGCGGGCGACCGCGTTGGGCCGGTAGCCGAGCTCCCGGGCGGCCTTGAGCACGGCCTGCCGGCGGCGCTCGCTGACATGGGGGGATCCGCGCATCACCAGGGACACCAGGGATTTGGACACCCCGGCGCGCTCGGCGACGTTGCGAATGGTCGGCTTGGGCGTGGCGGGACCCGGCGGGGCCTCGCCCGCCCTGCCGAATCCGGTGGCGGGGACACCTTCACGAGCTGACATGGCACTCCTGTCGGGGGGACCTTGCAGGACCTGCCGCCTCGACGCCCCAGACCCGATCCACGGCGATCCGCCCCGGGACATCTTCCTCGCTTATGGAGGAGATGCCCCATGATGCCTTGCACGGGCTCCAAATGGTCGCAACAAGGAGTAACGGGCAGACGTCAATAGGGATTTGGGGTCAGTGGTGTTCTGCGTCACAGCGCCTGGGACCCGCCGTCCGGGGAGGTCGTGCTCCCTCGGTGACCTCGGTCCTCGGATACGCTGCGCAGGTGACGGAACGGGCGCGCGGCGGGCCGGCCGCGGCCCGCGGACGGACTGCGGACGGATCGGTGGACGCAAGGTGACCAGCGACAGCGCCGCCGCTCCCGCTCCCGCGCGGGCGCGGCGCGGGCAGCGGGGCAGGCGCCGGCTCAGCGTGGACGAGCGCCGCGAGGAGCTGATCGACGCCGCGCTCACGCTGTTCAGCACCCGGCCGCCCGACGAGGTCTCCATCGACGACGTGGCGGTCGCGGCGGGCGCGTCCCGCGCGCTGGTGTACCACTACTTCGGCGGCAAGTACGAGCTGTACGTGGCCGCCCTGCGCAGCGCCGCCCGGCAGCTGTCGGTCCTCCTCGAGCCGCCCACCGAGGGCCGCCCGCTGGAGCGCCTGCGGCTGTCGCTCACCCGCTACTTCGACTTCGTGGAGAGCCACGCCTCGGGGTTCAGCGCGCTGCTGCGCGGCGGCCCGGCGGACCGTTCCGGCGAGGTCGGCGAGATCGTCCACGGGATCCGCACCCTGCTGCTGGACCGGATCCTGCACGCCCTCGGCACCCCGGAGCCGGGCCCGGTGCTGCGGATCACCCTGCGCTCCTGGATGGCCTGCGTGGAGACCGCGGGCATGGACTGGCTGGAGAACCGGGACCTCGGGCGCGACGCGCTGGAGCGCCTGCTGGTCGACCAGATCGTCGTGCTGCTGCACGCGGCGGGCAACCACGACCCCGAGATCGCCGCCCTCTTCGACCGCCTCACCCACGAGGAACTCGGCTGAGCCCCGCCCCCGGGTGAGACCGCCGGGCGCACCGGCGTCGAGCACAGTGCGTCATGCGCAGGGCCCTGTCCGTGTCAGCGCGGCTCACGCGCGGACGCGGACAGGGCCCACGTCGACCCATGGGTCGTATGGCCCGGCTCCCACGGGAACCGGGATGTTCGCCCAGGGGGCCGCTGACGGCTCTCCGCCCACCGGGGGCCGAAGGTGTTCAGCGGCCTCCTAGCCGCCCCCCTTGTCGCGGCGCGCCGGGCCCCGGCTCGGGGGCCGTGGCGCGCT
>DATADI010000096.1:0-1904 GCA_036258615.1 Thermomonospora sp.
GCACCAGGGTCAAGCGCCTCGTCTCACCAAACCGCAGGTACACGACCGTGAAAGCCTCAACCTCACCGAACGGCGCGCACGGGACCACGGATTCTGACCTGCGGAGCCCGACAACGCAGACGTGGGACACCCCACGCAAGGCCGCAGAGGACTGGCGCGCACGGCGTCGCCCCTCGGTGGGGGGTCAGTCGCGGATGACGGGGAAGGTGCTGGTGATGTCCTCGGTGCCCGCGGGGACGGGGTCGGGGAGGATCTCGCGGACCCGGTCGCGGATGAGCCGGGTGATGTCGTCCTGCGGCAGGCTCGCGTCCACGACGAAGTAGCGGTCCGGGTCGGCCTCCGCGAGGCGGCGGAAGCCGCGGCGGACCCGTTCGTGGAACTCCCTCGGCTCGGACTCCATCCGGTCGGCGGGTGAGGCGAACCGCCCGAACCCGGTCTCCGGCGGGACGTCCAGCAGCACCGTCAGGTCCGGGGACAGGTCGCCGGTGGCCCACCGGTTGACCTCGGCGATCTCCTCCACGGCGAGCTGCCGTCCGAAGCCCTGGTAGGCCAGCGAGGAGTCGACGTACCGGTCGGTGACGACGATGGCGCCCCGCTCCAGCGCGGGGCGGATCACGTTGGCGACATGGTCGGCGCGGTCGGCGGCGTACAGCAGGGTCTCGGCCCGAGACGACAGACCGGTGGTCTCCTTGTCGAGCAGGATCGCGCGCAGCCGCATGCCGACCTTGGTGGCGCCCGGCTCGTTGGTGGTGACCACGTCGTATCCGTGGTCGCGCAGCCAGATCGCCGTCAGCCGCGCCTGGGTGGTCTTGCCCGCGCCCTCACCGCCCTCGAAGGCGATGAACACCCCACGGTGGCGTGAATCCTCCTGCCCGGCGCCCGGCGGGACGTACGGGACGCCGCGCAGCGCCGCGGCCAGCTCACCGGTCAGCGGCACTCCACGGCGGTCGTCGAGCTGCCGGTACGCGACCAGCCCGGCCACGAGCGCCAGGACGGCGGCGGCCAGCAGTACGGCGTTGGTGCCGTCGAACGCGTACGCGGAGTCGTCGCCCAGTTCGACGCGGTACCGCCCGGTGAGACCCGCCGCGACGGGCGCGACGACGAGGGCCACCAGCAGGACGACCTGCGCCAGCGAACGCAGGAACAGCCGGGCCGGGCCACGCGCCTCCTCCTCCGCCTCCCGTTCGAGGAGGACCCGGGCGGTCGCCCAGGCCACCCCGGCGGCGTACCCGAGCAGCGCGGCCAGCACGACCACCACGACGAGGTTCTGGATCAGGGCGAGCGCCACCAGGGTCAGCCCGCCCGCGACGACCGCCAGGCCCAGCAACCGCCGTCTGCTGAACTCGCCCAGCATCCGGGGCCCGGCGAACAACCCGAACGCCATCCCCAGGAACGCCGCGCCGAACAGGGCCCCATACCCGGCGTCGCCGCCGTGCAGCAGGCCGACATGGACACGCGCGACACCGATCACCGCACCGCCCGCGAGGAACACCCCGGCGAGCCCCACCGCCAGGCCCCGAAGGGCCGGTACGGCGGCCGAGACGCGCCGCCCGGCACCGAGCCCGGCGACCCCTCCGGTCACGGCCTCACCCTGGGCGCTCGGCCGGGATGCGGTGGCGGTGGGCAGCGGAGCCGTCGCACCGGGAGGCACGACCGGCGGCCCCTCCCACGACGGCGTGCCGGTGTCACGGGGCGACAGGCCCTGGGTCGTGAAGACGGCCACCGCGGAGGCCAGGAACACGCCAGCGGTGACGTACAGGGGCAGGTCGGGTCGCACGTCCACGTCGAGCAGCGCCCGGGCCAGCAGCGCCAGCACGGCGAACAGCGCGGCGGCGACCGGCACGGCCCCGTACCCGGTGCGCGCCGCGAGCCCGCGCGCCTCGGCGGCCCGGTCGGGCCCCGCC
>DATADI010000097.1:0-12094 GCA_036258615.1 Thermomonospora sp.
CCTCGTACTCGGCGGTGTCCCCGCGTTCGGCGATCCACGGGGCCCGCAGCGCGGGCAGCCCGCGCCGCACGTCCACCTCGTGGGTCGGGTCGGTGTACGGGCCCGAGGTGTCGTACAGGACGACGGTGTCGCCCGTGCTGAGCGGCACCTCGCGCATCGGCACCCGGAGGCCGGGGCGTGAGGCGCTCGTCAGGTACGTCTTGCGGGCAGCGGACAGTGCAGATTCGGTCATGGCGACTCGACTACTCCCTACGCCGGCATTACCCGGTCAGGTTCCAGCGGTCTGCGGCCGTGCCAGCCGCACTCTCAGCCCGGTTCGCCGGGCTCCCGCGCCTTGTCGCCCCCGACGTTAACCCGCCCGGTCCCCGTTGCCGCAAGCCCCGGTCATGAGGTAGAGGAGCGCCGCCACCGTGGACCCCGCCCCGATCTCCCCCCGGGCCACCAGGTCCGGGACGGACGCCAGCGGGACCCACTCGATCCGCTCGGCCTCCACGTCGGTCGGCTCCCCGGCGAGGACCGCCCCGTCGGCCCGGAAAATGTGATGAATCCCATCTGTGAGGCCCGGAGAGGGACGAATGTCCAGCAGATGATGGAGCGGTCCGGGCCGCCACCCGGTCTCCTCCTCCAGCTCCCGGGCGGCGGTCGCGGCCGGGTCCTCGCCCGGCTCGACGCGCCCGCCAGGGATCTCCCAGCCCCACGCCCCGGTGATGAACCGGTGCCGCCAGATCAGCAGCACACGGGCCTGTCCGTCGACCGCCGCGACCCCCGCCGACGGCCTGACCCGCACCAGGTGGTGGTCGAACCGCCGCCCGTCCGGCAGCTCCACGTCGGCCAGCCGGACGTCGAGCCACGGGCTCGTGTAGATGGATCGTTCCCCATGAGTGGTCCACCGCATGGACGGGACGCTACCGAGGACGGCCGGAACGCGCCGGGTAGGGTCAGGATCATCGGGACAGGAGGTGAGCCGGGTGGAGGCACCGGTGGAGCCGGTGGAGCGGCCCCAGGACCGCATCTGGACGGTGCCCAACGCGCTGAGCTTCGCGCGGCTGCTCGGCGTTCCGCTCTTCCTGTGGCTGGTGCTCGCCGAACACGACTGGTGGGCGCTGGGCCTGCTGATGTTCGCGGGCCTGTCGGACTGGCTGGACGGCCGGCTGGCCCGCATGCTGGGCCAGACCAGCCGCCTCGGCGTGGTGCTCGACCCGGCCGCCGACCGGCTGTACATCCTGGCCACCCTGGTGGGCCTGACCGCGCGGGAGATCATCCCGCTGTGGCTGACGCTGCTGCTGGTCGGCCGGGAGGCGGCGATCACGCCGATCGTCCCGGTGCTGCGCAGGCTCGGCTACAACGGCACGCTGCCGGTGCACATGGTGGGCAAGGCGGGCACGCTGTGCCTGCTGTACGCCTTCCCGCTGCTGCTGCTCGGCGACCACTCCGGCGCGGTGGCGACCGGGGCGCGGGTCATCGGTTGGTCCTTCGCCATCTGGGGAACGGCACTGTACTGGTGGGCGGCCGTCCTTTACTGGGCCCAGGTGCGGCAGCTCGTGCTGGCCGACCGCACCGGACCGGACCCCGGACCCTCGGCCGGCTGAGCGAAGGGAGCGCGACACCCCCATGAAGGCCGTTGTGATGGCGGGCGGGGAGGGGACCCGGCTGCGCCCGATGACCGCCAACCAGCCCAAGCCACTGCTGCCGGTCATCAACCGGCCGATCATGGAACACGTGCTCCGCCTGCTGAAACGGCACGGGCTCACCGAGACCGTGGTGACCGTGCAGTTCCTGGCGGCGCTGATCCGCAACTACTTCGGCGACGGCGAGGAGCTCGGCATGTCGCTGAGCTACGCCACCGAGGAGATCCCGCTCGGCACCGCCGGCAGCGTCAAGAACGCCCAGGAGGCGCTGCGCGACGACCGGTTCCTGGTGATCTCCGGCGACGCCCTCACCGACATCGACCTGACCGACATGGTCCGGTTCCACAAGGAGAACGGCGCGCTGGTGACCATCGGGCTCAAGCGGGTGCCCAACCCGCTGGAGTTCGGCATCATCATCGTCGACGACGAGGGCCGCATCCAGCGCTTCCTGGAGAAGCCCACGTGGGGCCAGGTGTTCTCCGACACCGTCAACACCGGCATCTACGTGATGGAGCCGGAGGTCCTCGACCACGTCGCCGAGGGGGTGCCGGTCGACTGGTCCAGCGACGTGTTCCCCAAGCTGCTGGCCGAGGGCGCGCCCCTGTTCGGGTACGTCGCCGACTGCTACTGGGAGGACGTCGGCACCCACGAGAGCTACCTGAAGGCCCAGGCCGACCTGCTGTCGGGCCGGGTGGACGTGGAGATGGACGGTTTCGAGGTCTCGCCCGGCGTGTGGATGGCCGAGGGCGCGGAGGTCGACCCGGAGGCCGTGCTCAAGGGCCCGCTGTACATCGGCGACTACGCCAAGGTCGAGGCCGGGGTCGAGCTGCGCGAGTTCACCGTGCTGGGCAGCAACGTGGTCGTCAAGGAGGGCGCGTTCCTGCACCGCGCGGTCGTCCACGACAACGTGTTCGTCGGCCCCTCCACCAACCTGCGCGGCTGCGTGATCGGCAAGAACACCGACGTGATGGCGGGCGCCCGGGTCGAGGAGGGCGCGGTCGTCGGCGACGAGTGCGTCATCGAGGCCGAGGCGTACGTCTCCAACGGCGTCAAGGTGTACCCGTTCAAGACGATCGAGGCGGGCGCGGTCGTCAACACCAGCGTGATCTGGGAGTCGCGCGGCCAGCGCACCCTGTTCGGGCCGCGCGGGGTGTCCGGGCTGGTCAACGTGGAGATCACCCCGGAACTGGCGGTCCGGCTGGCCAGCGCGTACGCCACCACCCTCAAGAAGGGCGCGACCGTCGTGACCGGCCGGGACGCCTCCCGCGCCGCCCGCACCCTCAAGCGGGCCGTGATCAGCGCGCTGACCTCCAGCGCCATCAACGTGCAGGACCTGGAGGCGTGCGCGCTGCCGCTGGCCCGGTTCGAGACCGCCCGCGAGGACGCCGGCGGCGGCGTCTACATCCGCACCACCCCCGGCGACCCGCAGGGCGTGGACATCATCTTCCTGGACCCCGACGGCGCGGACCTGTCGCTGGGGGCGCAGCGGAAGCTGGAGCGGGTGTTCGGCCGCCAGGAGTTCCGCCGCGCCTTCCCCGGCGAGATCGCCCAGCTCGCCTATCCGGCGCGCACCCTGGAGACCTACACGCGCGACCTGCTGAGCCGGGTCGACCAGCGCGGCGTCCGCGAGGCCGAGCTGAAGATCGTCCTGGACTGCGCCGGAGGCACCGCGTCCCTGGTGCTGCCGACGCTGCTGGGCCTGATGGGCGTGGACGTGCTGACCGTCAACAACCGCCTGGACGAGGTCAACCCGACCGAGACGCTCGCCGAGCGGATGCGCGACCTGCAGCGGCTCGGCGACCTGGTGTCCTCGTCGCGGGCGGCGTTCGGGGCCCGGTTCGACCCGGTCGGCGAGCGCCTGTCGATGGTGGACGAGAACGGCCGGCTGATCGGCGACGACCGCGCGCTGCTGGTGTTCCTGGACCTGGTCGCCGCCGAGCGGCGGAGCGGGCGGGTTGCGCTGCCGGTCACCACCACGCGGGTCGCCGAGCAGGTCTGCCGGTTCCACGGCGTCCAGGTGGAGTGGACCTCCACCTCGCAGGACGTGCTGACCAAGGCCGCCGCCGAGCCCGGCACCGTCTTCGCCGGGGACGGCCGGGGCGGGTTCGTGTTCCCCGAGTTCAGCACCACCGTGGACGGGATCGCCGCGTTCGTCCGGCTGGTCGGCCTCGTCGCCCGGACGCGGCTGACCCTGTCGCAGATCGACCGGCGCATCCCCGAGGCGCACCTGCTGCGCCGCTCGGTGCCGACCCCGTGGGCCGCCAAGGGCAGCGTCATGCGGCACGTGGTGGAGGCGGCCGGTGCGCGGACCATCGACACGACCGACGGCGTGCGGGTCGTGGAGGGCGACGGGCGGTGGGTGCTGGTGCTGCCCGACCCGGCCGAGGCCGTCACCCACCTGTGGGCTGAGGCCGCCGACGACGACGGCGCGCAGGCGCTGCTGGAGGAGTGGGCCGGGGTGGTGGAGCGCGCGGGGTCCTGAGCTGCGGCGTGCCACGGCCGGTGACCGTGGTGTCGCCGGGCGCCCGGTGAACCGGTCCAGTACAGTCTTCCCGCATGGCACCGCAGAACGACCGCCCGATCTTCGTGGTGGGGTGCCCCCGGTCGGGGACGACCCTGCTCCAGCTCATGCTGCACCGGCACCCGCGGATCGCCATCCCGCCCGAGACCCGCTTCCTGATCTCCGCGTACGACTCCCGCGCGCGGTTCGGTGACCTGGCGGACCCGGCCAACCGGGAACGGCTGGCCCGGTGGATCGTGGAGCGGCCCCCGACCCGGTTCGGCGACCTCGGGCTGGACGGGCCCCGGGTCGTCGAGGAGATCGTGGCGGGCCCCGGGACGCTGGGCTCGGCGCTGGGCATCGTGTTCCGCGCGTACGCCCGCCGGTTCGGCAAGGAACGGTGGGGCGACAAGCGGCCCGGCTACTTCCAGAGCATCCCCGTCCTGCTCCGCCTGTTTCCGGACGCCCAGATCGTCCATCTCGTCCGGGACGGGCGTGACTGCGTGGCGTCGCTGAAGGAGATGCCCTGGTACAAGCACGACTCGTACCACGCGCTGGCCACGTGGATGGAGGCCGTGCGCGCGGGACGGCGCGCGGCCCGCACGCTGGGGCCCGGGTCGTACTTCGAACTCCGCTACGAGGACCTCATCGAGGACCCCCGGGGCCGCCTCACGGAGCTGTGCCGGTTCCTGGGGGAGGACTACCACGAGGAGATGGCCGAGCCGTCAGGGGTGGCGTCGGAGGCCGTCCCGAGCAGGAAGACCTGGCATCACCGTACGCACGAGAAGGTCAGCGCCGCCCGAGCGGGAACGTGGGCGCACCGGCTGGAGCCGTGGGAGATCGCGCTGTGCGAGACGGAGGCGGGCCCGTACCTGCGGGAGCTGGGATACGCGCCGTCCGGCGCCGGGAGGCCGCCCGCCGCCGTGCGCACCAGGTTCCACGCGGTGGCGGCCAGGCGCGCCCTCGCGGCCCGCAAGAGGCGGCTGCGCGACCGGTGGCTGCGGCTGCGTGAGCCGTCCCCGGTGGCGGCGCTGCTCACCTCCGGGCAGCGAGCCGCCCGCTAGCCGGTGGGCCAGGCGGCGATCTCGGCGTCGGTGAGGGGCAGCACGCACCACAGGGCGTCCTGGTGCGTGGCGCACAGCGGGATCCGCTCGTGCAGCCCGAAGGCCCGGAACAGTCCCTCCAGGTAGGGGCGCAGCCCCACCAGCGCCAGCGGCACGCCGCGCCGCCGGCACTCCTCCTCGGCCGAGGACAGCATCCGCAGCGCGCTGCCGTCGCAGAAGGTGATGCCGCTCATGTCGATGACCAGCGGCCGGCGCAGCAGCGCGACCAGCTCCATCAGCCGCGTGTAGGCGGCCGGCCCGGTGTGGCAGTCGATCTCGCCGCAGAGCAGCGCGACGGTGTGGCTCTCGCGCTCCACGACGACCATGTCGACGACGATGTCTGCCATGGCTGTCCTGTGGCTCTCGTGACTCATTCGGTCCCGTGACATACCAGCATGGCGTGAACACCGTGCGTTGCCAAGACCGCGGGCGGGGGACGGCTCGGGGGCCGCCGCGCATGAGGGCGTGCGTCGCGGGTACGCGGTGGTGACACCGGCGAGGGGCACCGAGCGACCACGGAGGCGCAGATGACGGGGGACCGGACAGTCGGCGGGGAACGGGTGCGGGAGACCTCCGTGCCCGACACCGTGCGCCTGGGACGCGCGCTCCTGGTGCGGTGGCCCGGCAGGGGCGGGGAACGCGGACGGTCCCGGGCGGTGGCCTGGGCGGTCAGGCTCGGCGCCGACCGGCACGCCGCCCGCCTGCTGGACCGGCTCCGCCGCCGCTACGGGCCGGGGCCGCTGCGGATCGCCCTCCCCGGGCGGCGCGCCGTCCTGCTGCTGTCCCCGAGGGACGTGCGCCGTGTCCTGGCCGCCAGGCCCAGCCCGTTCACCGCGGCCACCGGCGGGGCGAGCGCGGCGCACCTGCGGCCCCTGGGGGAGGTGCCCCGAGGGGAGGCGGAGAACTGGAACGCCCGCAGGGTCCTGGACGAGGAGGCGCTCGACGCCCACCAGAAGGTCCATCGCAACGGCGGCCGGTACATGGTGCAGGTCCAGGAGGAGACCGGGGAACTCCTCGACCTCGTCTCCAAGGAGCCCGACCTCTCCTGGAACGAGTACGCCCGGGTGCACGGAAGGGTCGTCCGGCGGATCGTGCTCGGCGACGCCGCCCGCGACGACCGGATGCTCACCGACCTGCTCGACAGGCTCGTCGGCCAGGGCCGCCCCCTGCGCCGCCGTGCCCGCGCCGTCGTCCGCGACACCTACCTGCGGCGCCTGCGGATGTACGCCGAACGCGCCGAGCCCGGAACGCTGGCCGGGGCGCTGGCCGAGGCCCCGTCCCCGGCGGGCGTCGAGCCGATGGTGCAGATCACCCAGTGGATGGCGGGTTTCGGAGGGGCCGGAACCGTGGCCTTCCGCACGCTGGCGTTGCTGGCCGTGCACCGCGACCGGCTCGCCCGGGTGAGGAGCGAGTTCCAGGGCCTGCCGCGCAGGTCGCTGCCCAGCCCGGTCTCCGTGCCCTTCCTGCGCGCATGCCTGCTGGAGTCGGCGCGGCTGTGGCCCGTGGAGCCGGTGATCCTGCGCAGGTCCACCGAGGAGACCCACTGGAACGGCCGGGCCGTCCCGGCGGAGTCGGTCTTCACCGTCATCCCGGCCTTCTTCGACCGCGACCGCAAGACGGTCCCGTTCGCCGACCGGTTCACACCGGAGGCATGGCTGGACGGCAGGGCGGCGTCCGACGGGGCGATCGTCCCCTTCGGCGGCGGCGCGGGCCGCTGCCCGGGGGAGAACCTGGCGCTGCTGGTCGGCACGACGTTCCTGACCGCCCTGCTGCGCGACCACGAGCCCCGGCTGCTGAGGCCCACCACCCTGCACGCCAGGCGTCCGCTGCCGCAGCGCCTGGACCACACCGCGCTCCACCTCCGCTTCGAACCCGCCCCGCCGCACTGAACGGAGGACCATCCATGCGGACGTCCGCCCTCGCGCGTGCCCACGGTGTCTTCAACATCCTCGGCGGCGGCTGGCCGCTGGTCAGCATGCGCAGCTTCGAGTGGGTCTTCGGACCCAAGGCCGACCGGTGGCTGGAGCGCACCGTCGGCGGGCTGCTGGTCACCGCGGGCTGGGCGCAGCTGCGCGCCACCGACCCCGTCCACGCCCGGCGCATCGGCGTCGGCACCGCCGCCACGTTCCTGGCCATCGACCTGTTCTACGTCCCCGCCGGCCGCCTCCGCTGGACGTACCTGCTGGACGCGGCGATGGAGGCCGCCTGGATCGCCGCCTGGCTCCGGGCGGACGCGCGGGACGGTCAGCAGCGCTCCCGGGGGCGCAGGCCGCTGGTGGCGGGGATCCGGTCGCGGTAGGTCTCCGCCAGGAAGTCGACCAGCCGCTCCACGTCGCCGGTGGTGGAGACCGGCCCCAGGGACGCGCGGATCGCCCCGCCGCTGGGCAGCCCGAGGAACCGCAGGTACTCGTCCAGGGACAGGCCGTCCCGCCGGGCCGCACCGCGCAGCGCCCGCTCGCTGACGCCGAACGCCCCCTCCCCGGCGCCCGGGTTGCAGAAGCATCCCGTCCGCAGGGAGATCCGGGCGGCCGAGGTGTCGCGCGCCACCACCCGCTCGTCGACGATCCCGCCCTGGGCGTCCAGGACGTTGAACGCCACCGTCCCGCCGCGCCCGGCCGTCCCGGCGGGCCCGTAGACCACCGTCATCGGGCTCCCGTCGGAGTGCCGCAGGGCCGCCAGCCGGTCCAGCAGCAGCCCGGTGAGGCAGGTGACCCGCCGGTGGATCAGGTCCATGCCGATGCCCCGGATCCAGTCGATGCCGAACCCGACGTCGGGGATGCCGTGGAAGTTCAGGGTGCCGTCCTCGAACGCCGACTCGTCGGGGGCCATGACGTGCCACCCGCCCAGCGCGCTGACCGCCTGGATCGTGCCGCCGGAGAACCACGGCCGCCGCAGCCGCGCCAGCGCCTCCCGCCGGGCGATCAGGCACCCCACCCCGGTCGGGTAGCCGAACACCTTGTACCAGCTCACCGGCACGAAGTCGGGGCGGACCTCACCCAGGTCCAGCCGGTTGGCCGGGACGAACGCCGCCGCGTCCAGCAGCACGTCGTAGCCCCGCGCGCGGGCCTCGGCCACCCAGGCCAGCGGGTGCTGGACCCCGGTGAAGTTGCTCTGCGCCGGATACACCAGCAGGCCCCGCCGCCGCCCCAGCGCGGCGTCCAGCTCGGCGTCGTCCACCCGCAGCTCCGGGCCCCGCAGCGGCACGTAGCGGACCTGCGCGCCGCGCGCCCGCGCGAACTCCCGGATGCCGTTGACCGAGTTGTGGTTGTCGGCCGTGAGGACCAGCCGGGAGCCGCGCCGGAACGGGTACGCCTCACCGACCAGGCGGCACGCGCCGGTCGCGTTCGGCGTGAAGATCACCGCGTACTCGGCGGGGTCGGCGCCGAAGTACTCCAGCACCGCCGCGCGGGTGCGCTCCACCAGGGCGGTGGAGGCCTGCGACGTCGGGTTCTCCGAGTGCGGGTTGCCGAAGCAGTCCTGGGCGAGGCGCTCGGCGTGGGCGCGCAGCTGGGCCCGCGCGGGGAGCCCCGAGCCGGTGTAGTCGAGGTAGACGTGACCCTGCTCGTCCAGGTAGCCGTACTCGGTGGCGCGCAGCTCGTCCAGCCGCGCCGTCGCCGTGAACGCCGGCTCACCGCTTGGCGAGGAGGTGAACGACCTGGGCATGGCATCATCCCCCGAGCAGGAAAAAGAACGCGACCGTATCTGAAAAGGTCGTTCTTCGCCGTACTTCCTGCAAGGTGCCGAAAAGGCGAGATTTAAGTGATCTGAGGGGACGCTGCGTCGAGTGGCCTGGTCGTACGCCTGGCGAGCACCGCGAAGGCGGTGATGAGGAAAACCACGGCAAAACCCCCGAGGATCGTCCAATTCACCCATATCGGTCGGGAGAACGTGTCCCCGTAGGACGCCAGCAGCGGCGGCCCGAGGGGCGACGCGCCGCGCGCCCACAGGTCCTCCACGGCGAGGCTGTGCCCGAGGGCCTCGAACGCCCACCGGTTCGACATGGCGTAGCTGAGAGCGCGTCCCGCCGCGGCCATCACCGGCACCGGCAGGATCGCCCCCACGAACAGCACCTGCGGGAAGCACAGCATCGGCAGCGCCATCATGGCCTGCGCCGGATGCGTCACCGCCGCCGACACCAGCAGCCCCAGGGCCAGCGCCGCCGCCGAACACAGCAGCAGCGTGACGAACAGCTCGCCGTAGACGCCGGCGTCCGCGGCGGGCAGCCGGTCCAGGGCCCGCAGCACGCCCAGCATGAGGGCGTCCACCACCGCCAGCGGGGGAGCCAGCACGGCGGCCTTGGCGAGCAGGTACGGGCCGAGCCGCAGCCCCGACAGCCGCTCGCGCCGCAGCACCGGCAGCTCCGCGCAGATCGCCGGCAGCCCGTACGTCAGGCCGAAGAAGAACCCCCCGAAGGCGATCCAGAACACGATCATCACCGTGGCGCCGGGGCTCGGCGAGGAGTACGCGAAGGCGCCCGGCCGGAACAGCACGGCGAACATCGCCAGCACCATCACCGGCGAGCCCGCCAGGATCGCCACCGTGAGGCGGTCACGGGTCAGCAGGTCGAGGTTCCGCCGGGTCAGCAGCAGCCACTGTCGGACCGCGCCGATGCTCCGCGATCCCGCCGGGGCGGCCGGGGAGGACTCGGCGAACCGGCGGCCCCAGTCGGGCTCCGGCCCGGCCCCGGCCAGCCGCGCGTAGATCCCCTCGATCCCCTCCGCGTCGAAGTGGTCGCGTGCCTCGGCGGGGGAGCCGTGGAACGCCAGGGCGC
This sequence comes from Thermomonospora sp., assembly GCA_036258615.1. GTDB lineage: Bacteria > Actinomycetota > Actinomycetes > Streptosporangiales > Streptosporangiaceae > Thermomonospora. The sequence goes on from DATADI010000097.1 coordinate 10,003, forward strand.
CTTCGGGGGCGAGCACCGCCACCCGGTCGCAGACCGTGACGTCCGGCGGGTTGTGGGTGGTCAGGACCACGGTCGTCCCGGCGTCGGCGAGCCCCCGCAGCAGCCGCATCAGGCCGGCCGCCGCGAACGGGTCCAGGCCCGACGTCGGCTCGTCCAGGAAGAGCACGTCGGGCCGGGTCAGCAGTTCCACCGCGATGCACGCGCGCTTGCGCTCACCGCCCGACAGCGTCCCGACCCGCTGCCCGGAGCGCCCTTCGAGCGCCAGCGCCCCCAGCACCCTGTCCACGGCCTCCTCGACGCCCTCTGAGGGGGTGCCCGCCGGGAGCCGCATCCGCGCCGCGTACAGCAGTGTGCGGCGCAGCGGCAGCTCCCGGTGCACGATGTCCTCCTGCGGCACGTACCCGAAGGACGCGCGCCCGCCGTCGTACCTGACCCCGCCCTCGGTGGGGGGCCGCACCCCCGCGATGGCCTCCAGGAGCGTGGTCTTGCCCGCCCCGCTGCCGCCGATGATGGCCACCAGCCGGCCCGGCTCGATGGTCAGCGACACCCCGTGGAGCACCCGCCGCCCGTCCGCCGTCCGCTGCCCTACGTCCCGGACCTCGATCACACCGTCATGGTCACCGCCCGCGGACCCGCGTGGGGTGCGGACAGTGACGGCGCGGTGGCCGGAAGTGGCCCTACTGTGATCTACAATGTAAAGGCCCCAGCCCGGGCGACCCACGGGGCACCGGTGGGGCTCCCGGGAACTCTGCGGGTGGTGTGACACGTCGTCGTGAGGGCAGCGTTCCGGACGGACCTCCGGTCCCTTGCGGGGGCCGGGTCTGACTGGTGTCCTCGACAGGAAGGGCCGGGGCGAGTGGAGAGGGGACGGGCGGTGGCCGGGACATCGCGATCAACGCGGTACGGTCTTGGGGGCGCTCGCCGTCCGCCGCGGGGCGCGGGTCGTCCCGCGCGGCGACGTGGACCTGCGATCATTGACGAAGTAGCTTGGGGGTCCGGCTCCCTGTCTCGGTTGACCCTCCGGGCTCGCCCGGCATAGGTTGCGGCAACCGTCGCCGTGACGGAGCGGGAGTCGGAAGAGCAGCGCGGGTCGTCGCGCTCGCGGAGGCGGGCGGGACGTCAGAACGCCGAAGGTAGGAGGCCGAGCCGATCGATGCCGAGCGTCTACTGCACGCAGTGCGGTCACGCCAATCCGGATGATGCCCGCTTCTGCTCCCACTGCGGAACACCGCTCACCCGCAGTGTTCCGCCACCCATGCCTCCGCGGGAGTCGCCCGGCGAGTCGACCTCGACGATCTCGATCAGCGGCATCGAGGCGTTCGAACCCGACGCCCAGCCCGCCGACGACCTCGGCGCCGACCACCTCGCGGTGGAGGCGCTGCCGCCCGGCACCGCGCTGCTGGTCGTCAAGCGCGGGCCCAACGCGGGCAGCCGGTTCCTGCTCGACAAGGACCGCACCTCCGCCGGGCGGCACCCCGAGAGCGACATCTTCCTCGACGACGTGACGGTCTCCCGCCGGCACGCCGAGTTCGCCCGCCACGGCGGCGGGTTCGCGGTGCGCGACGTCGGCAGCCTGAACGGCACCTACGTCAACCGCCAGCGCATCGACCAGGCCGGGCTGTCGGGCGGCGACGAGGTCCAGATCGGCAAGTTCCGGCTGGTGTTCCTCACCAACCCGCAGCACGGTCACGGCTGAGGCGGGACGGCGGGCGACCGGTGGGAGCGCGAGCGGACCGGACGGCGGGCCCGCGGGCGTCCGCGGCGGCGGGCGGGCGGGCCGGATGAGCGGCGCCCAGCCCGTCCGGGGATCGATGACCATCGGGGACGCGCTGGCCCGGCTGCGCGCCGAGTTCCCCGACGTCACCGTCTCCAAGATCCGTTTCCTGGAGGCCGAGGGCCTGATCGAGCCGCAGCGCACCCCGTCGGGCTACCGCAAGTTCACCCCGGCGGACGTGGAGCGGCTGCGGTTCATCCTGGCCGCGCAGCGCGACCACTACCTGCCGTTGCGGGTGATCAAGGACTATCTGCAGGCCCGGGACCGGGGTGAGGCCGTGCCGCCGCCGTGGGCCGCCGGAGCCGCCGCGCCGCAGCC
>DATADI010000098.1:0-2333 GCA_036258615.1 Thermomonospora sp.
GGGGACGACCCCCGGACCCCCGAGAGTTAGATCAGGCGACCTCACTCCGCCGGCGCTCCGTTCCGGTCGCCTGATCTAGAGGATGCGGGCCGCCGCGGTCATGGCGGTGGCGATGCGGGCGACGTCGTCCTCGGTGGTGACGTACGGGGGCATGGTGTAGACGAGGTTGCGGAACGGCCGGAGCCACACGCCGTGGTCCATCACGACCTTCTGGACGGCGGTGACGTCCACCGGGTGGGTCGCCTCGATGACGCCGACCGCGCCGAGCACGCGGACGTCCCGGACGCCCGGCAGGCCACGGGCCTCGGCCAGGCCCTCGCGGAGGACCGTCTCGATGGCGGAGACCTCCGCGCGCCAGTCCCGGCCGCGTCCGTCCCGGCCGGTCAGCAGTTCCAGGGACGCCGCCGCCACGGACGCCGCCAGGGGGTTGGCCATGAAGGTGGGGCCGTGCATGAGGCCGCCGCCCTCGCCCTCGGAGATGCCGCGCGCCACCTCGTCGGTGCACAGCGTCGCCGCCATGGTGAGGTATCCGCCGGTCAGCGCCTTGCCCACGGACATGATGTCGGGCACCACGCCCGCGTGGTCGGCCCCCCAGAACTCCCCGGAGCGGCCGAACCCGGTGGCGATCTCGTCCAGGATCAGCAGCAGCCCGTGCTCGTCGGCCAGGTCGCGCAGCGCCCGCAGGTAGGCGGGGGCGTAGAAGCGCATCCCGCCCGCGCCCTGCACCACCGGTTCCGCGATGATCGCCGCGACCTCCCCGGCATGCTCGGCGACGAGGCCCGCGAGCCCGTCCAGGTACGCGCGGTCGGGCTCGGCGTCGTAGCCCCCGGGCGGCGGCGGGGCGAAGACCTGCTGCGGCAGGACCCCGGCGAACATGTGGTGCATCCCGTTGACCGGGTCGCACACGGCCATGTCGCCGAAGGTGTCGCCGTGGTAGCCGCCGCGCACGGTGAGCAGGCGGTGCCGTTCGGGGCGGCCCTGGGCTCGCCAGTACTGGAGCGCCATCTTCATGGCGACCTCCACGGCCACCGAGCCGGAGTCGGCGAAGAACACCTTGGTCAGCGGTTCCGGCGTGAGGTCCACCAGCAGTTCGGCGAGGCGGACGGCGGGCGGGTGGGTCAGCCCGCCGAACATCACGTGCGCCATCCGGCCGAGCTGGTCGGTCACGGCCTGGTTGAGGACCGGGTGGTTGTGCCCGTGCACCACCGCCCACCAGGACGACATCCCGTCGATCAGCGTCCGCCCGTCGGCCAGCACGAGCCGTACGCCCTCGGCCGCCACCACCGGGTGGTGCTCCCGTGTCGCGGGCATCGGGCCGTACGGGTGCCAGACGTGGTCCCGGTCGTAGGCCGTCAGCCGGTCGATCTCCTCGGGGGGCCATGCCGTGTACTCCGCCATGGGCCCCGAGCCTAGGTGGGCCCCCCACCGGCCGGACCGGCCGGATCCGACAAACCGGGCCGCCCGGGGTTTGGAGGCCACGACGCGACAAATCACAGAAAACGCTTGTGTGAACTGAACTCACATCACTAGATTGCGTGAGCGGTCGAACCAAGCCTCCCGAGGAGTCTCCGATGAAACGTGCTCTCGTCCTGCTCGCCGTGTCCGCCACCGCCGTGCCGCTGCTGGCGCCGGGCACCGCGAACGCCCAGGCCGCGAAGGCCCCGACCCTCCAGATCACGCCGTCCGTCGCGGTGCTGAAGGCCAAGAGCTCGACCACCGTGACCTTCCGCCTGCGGGTCCCCGGCCTGCACCCCGAGTCGCTGGTCAGCGTGACCGCGCGCGGACCCAAGGGCGACTTCGACTTCGCCGAGGCCAACGACCGTGACAAGGACGGTGTCTGGGTCGCCACCCTGCGCTTCGACCGCCTCGACCAGCCGGGCGGCTGGCGGGCCGAGACCGAGATCTACGACTTCGCCACCGGCGACGACTACGCGGGCCCGAGCGGCCGGTTCGCCCTCAAGCGCGGCACCGCGCTGACCGTGAACGGCGCGCCGGAGCCGGTCAAGAAGGGCCGCACCCTCAGCGTCGGCGGCCGGCTCACCCGCCTCACCGAGTTCGGCATCCCGGCCGACTACGCCGCGTTCGGCGGCCAGCGCGTCCAGATCCAGTTCCGCCGCAAGGGCGCGACCGGCTGGGTGAACAAGGGCTTCGTCACCACCGGCCGGGACGGCAAGTACCTCAAGAGGTTCAAGGCCGACCGGGACGGCACCTGGCGCGCCGTCTTCGCCGGGAACGCCCTGCACGCCCCCGTGGTGAGCGGCGGCGACTACGTGGACGTCCGCTAGCCCGCAGACCCGGTGGTCGCGCGGCCGAGGTGCGGGGTCGGCCGCGCG
>DATADI010000099.1:0-2877 GCA_036258615.1 Thermomonospora sp.
AGCAGGCCGAGCCGCGGGTGCTCGTCGAAGAGCTTCGCCGCTGTGGCCAGCGCACCCGGCTCCCACCAGGAGTCGTCGTCGCTGAACGCCACGTAGGGCGTCCCGGCGGCCCGCACGCCCAGGGTGCGGGCCACGGCCCCCCGGTTGCGGGGCAGCCGCAGGACCCGGACGGCGGGGAACTCCGCCCGCACCGCGTCGGCGGTGCCGTCGGCGGAGGCGTTGTCGACCACGACGATCGCCGGCTCCTCCGGCAGCGCCGTCAGGGTCTTCAGCGTGCGGACCAGCTCGCCGCGCCGGTCGCGCGTGGCGATCACGACGGTCACCCGGTCGTCCATGGGCCCTCCTTCAGGCAGCGCCTGTACCCCCCTCCCGCACCGCAAACCCGGCGGGCCCGTTTGAGCGCCGGGACGCGGGTAGGGCCGCCGGTACGCGACGAGGCAAGGGACCTTCATGAGAGCGACAGTCATCAACTGCACCCTCAAACCGTCACCGGAACCGTCCAACACCGAGGCGCTGACCGAGGTGGTGGCCGCCGAGCTGCGGCAGCGCGGCGTCAAGGTGGACACGATCCGGGCGGTGGACCGCGACATCCGGCCCGGCGTCAAGACCGACATGGGCGACGGCGACGAGTGGCCGGAGATCCACCGGATGCTGCTGGAGTCCCAGATCCTGATCATCGCCACCCCGACCTGGGTGGGCCGGCCCTGCTCGGTGGCGCAGCGGGTGCTCGAGCGGATGGACGCGATGATCTCCGAGACCGACGACGCGGGCCGCCCGGTGGCCTACAACCGCGTCGCCGGGGTGGTCAACACCGGCAACGAGGACGGCGCCCACCACGTGATCAGCGAGATCAACGGGGCGCTCGCCGACATCGGCTACACCATCCCCGGCCAGGCGTGGACGTACTGGCACCTGGGTCCCGGGCCCGGCCCGAACTACCTGGACGACGAGCGGGGCCACGACTGGGCCGCGAGCACCGGCCGGGCGATGGCCTCCAACCTGGTGGCGGTGGCCGAGGCGCTGGCCGCCCGGCCCGTCCCGCCGCCCCCGCAGTGATCCCGGAGGTACCGCGATGAAGGCGCTGACCTGGCACGGCAGGCGGGACGTCCGCGTGGAGGAGGTGCCGGACCCGTCGATCAAGGAGCCCACCGACGCGATCGTGCGGATCACCAGCACCGCGATCTGCGGCTCCGACCTGCACCTGTACGAGGTCCTCGGGCCGTTCCTCGCCGAGGGCGACATCCTCGGGCACGAGCCGATGGGCGTCGTCGAGGAGGTCGGCTCCGAGGTCTCCCAGATCCGGCCCGGCGACCGGGTGGTGATCCCCTTCAACATCTCCTGCGGGCACTGCCACACCTGCGGCCAGCGGCTCTACGCCCAGTGCGAGACCACCCAGGTCCGCGACCAGGGCATGGGCGGGGCGCTGTTCGGCTACACCAGGCTCTACGGGGAGGTGCCGGGCGGGCAGGCCGAGTACCTGCGGGTGCCCCAGGCCCAGTTCGGCCCCATCAAGGTCCCCGAGGGCCCGCCGGACGAGCGGTTCCTGTACCTGTCGGACGTGCTGCCGACGGCGTGGCAGGCGGTGGAGTTCGCCGACGTCCCCGACGGCGGCAGCGTCGCGGTGTTCGGGCTGGGGCCCATCGGCCAGATGTGCGCCCGCGTCGCCCGTCACCGGGGCCACCGGGTGATCGGCGTCGACCCGGTGCACGAGCGGGTCGAGATGGCCCGGCGGCACGGTGTCGAGGTCCTCGGCCTGGGACAGGTGGACGACGCCGCCGAGGCGATCCGCGACCTGACCCAGGGACGCGGGGCCGACTCGGTCATCGAGGCCGTCGGGATGGAGGCGCACGGCTCCCCCGGCGCCAAGCTCGCGCAGACCGTCACCGGGCTGATGCCCGACCGGGCCGCCGCGTCCCTGATGACCCGCGCCGGAGTGGACCGGCTGGCGGCGCTGAACCAGGCCATCGACGCCGTCCGGCGCGGCGGCACCGTCTCGGTCATCGGCGTCTACGGCGGCATGACCGACCCGCTGCCGATGCTGCGGATCTTCGACAAGGGCCTCACCCTGCGGATGGGCCAGGCCCACGTCCGCCGCTGGGTGGCCGACCTCCTGCCGCTGGTCACCGACGACGCCGACCCGCTGGGGACCGGGGACCTGGCCACCCACCACCTGCCGCTGGAACAGGCCCCGCACGGCTACGAGATCTTCCAGAAGAAGCGGGACGGCGCCATCAAGGTGGTGCTCCACCCCTGAGGAGGTGGCCGCCGGGCGCGTGCTCTCGTACCCTGAAACCGGACGGCCCCTTCCGCCGGGCCGCCCGTGCCGGGACCCTGGATCCCACGACTCCAGGAGGCCGCCGTGACCGACACGATCCCAGCGCCCCGCGTCATCGTGGGGGTCGACGACTCCGACTCCTCCCGCTGGGCCCTGTCGTGGGCCCTCGGCGAGGCCCGGCTGCGGGGCCTGGAGGTGCTCCTGGTGCACGTCGCCCCGGTGCCCCCGTACGCCGCCGCGGCCGGCGTCCCCGGCCACGGCGCGGTCTGCGGGCTGCGCGACGCCGGCGGCGAGCTGATCACCCGGATGCTCGCGGAGCTGCGCGACAGCGGCGGGTGCGACGCCGTCCACGTGTCGGGCATGACGCTGCTCGGCGCCCCCGGCGACGCCCTGGTCCGCCTCGCCCGTGAGGAGGACATCCTGGTGGTGGGCCGCAGCGGGCGGGGACTGCTGTCGCGGCTGCTGCGCCCGTCGGTGCACCGGCACTGCGCGGCGCACGCCCGCGCCACGCTGATCTGCGTGTCCCCGCCGTCGATCGAGCCGCTGACCATCCCGGGCGCCGCGGGCGAGCGGCACGCCCGCCGGTGGCTGCGGCGGCGCGG
>DATADI010000100.1:0-1704 GCA_036258615.1 Thermomonospora sp.
GCCGCAGCAGATTGAGAAGCTGACGTCGGCGCTCTCGCAGGGCGACCCGGACGCCGAGGTCGTGACGCAGCGGCTGGTCCAGGAGGGGCTGCTGGCCGGGGCAAAACGGCGAAGGTGACGCCAGACTCGGTGTAGCGCGGGGGCTTGTCCCATAGGAGTGCCCAGAAACAAGTGTTCGCCCCCGTCAGGCCACCTGGCGGAGGTCGGCGTGACTGGAAGCGGGCGGGTCGGGAGCGTCGCGGAGGCGTCGAGCGGTCTCGCGCAGGGCGGCGAGGATGACGGGACGGAGGTGGCCGAACGGATCGGCGAGGGCGAAGCGTCCGCGCATCCAGACGCTGAGACGGTCGGAGGTGGTCCAGCGAGCGCGGGCCTGGGCGACGGCCGGCGGGGCATCGGGACGGGTCAGGCGGTCGCCGAGGGCCGTCTGGATGACCGAGCCGAGCGCCCAGAGGCCGAGGAGCCGGTCGACGGCGTGGGCGTCGGGCTCGCGGGCGAGGGTCGGTTCGAGCTCCCAGCCGTGCCGGCCGTCGTAGCCGCCCTGGGCATCCCGATAGCTGCCTTCCGTCGCCCAGCGGCGGGCGTAGCTGCGGCTGGCGTCGAGCCAGGTGGGGTGGCTGGTGAACAGCAGCACCCAGCCATCGGTCTGCGCCGCCTGCGAGGCGCGGCGCCCGGGATGCTTGCCGCGCAGCACGCGCACGCGGGTCGCCCGCTGCCAGGCACGCTGCCGCAGGCTGCCGGGGTTGGCCTGGTGACGCGGCAGGACCCGGAGCGCGTCCCCCCGCCCGATGATCAGGTGCCCCGCGACCCGCTGCCGTCCCGTGCCATAGGTGATCGCCCGGGCGGTCCAGCGCCCGGGCGGGTGGCACGCCAGCAGGTCGGTCAGGGCCCGCACCTCCCCGTCGACCCCGACGCTCAGCTTCACCCGCAGCCGCACCGTCCAGCCCCAGCCAAGCTGCTCCAGGGCCCGGAACAGCGTCAGGCTCGGAAACCCTCGGTCGGCGACCAGGTGGGGACGCCGCGCCGCAGGCCAACTCGCCGCCACCCGCCACAGCAGGCGCAGCACCGCCGGCGTGAACTGCCCGCGCGGCCAGGGGTACGGCACCACCTCCCAGCCGACCGGCAGGACCCGCCCATGCCACACCACCCCGAGCGTGATCGCCTCCCACCGACCGCACCGCACGGTGTCCATCGCCAGGTGCGGCGTGGCGTCGTCCACCAGCATCAGCGCCGCCCGCACCAGCCACGGCGTCAGATCCGTCGAGCGGAGTCGGGCTCTGGTCACCACGCGCCGCACCCGCCGATAGCGATGCCGCGCCGCGACCTCAGGCGCACTCAGGAGGGTCCGCGCCACACTGCCGACCCGGAGGCTTTGCCCGATCAACACCGCCGTCACTACCTGCGCCACACTGGCCAGCCCCGCCGCGTGCCGGAACGCGCCCAGGCCCTGGAGCCACGACGCGACCGCCGGGTACAGTTCTGCTGGAGCGAGCATCGGGCACCTCCGACCAGGACGTTTGGTTTGGTCACTCGACATCCTAGTCGGTTCGATGCTCGCTCTTCCGTCCACCCCCAGAACATCCGTTTCTGGGCACTCCTATGGGGGCCTCCCTCGGCCGTTCACCTCGACACGCGAGATGAGCGGACCCCACCCTCGACACTAGTGCTCTGTTACTCGTGATCTGACGTGCTCTCACTCGAGAGGGC
>DATADI010000101.1:0-7329 GCA_036258615.1 Thermomonospora sp.
CCGCGTCTTTCAGCGGTGGCGGTAGGCGGCGACGACCTCGACCTCGACCAGCCAGCCCTGGACCGGCAGGTTCTCGATCTCCAGCGTGACCCGGGCGGGCCGTGCCGGGTTGGCGTACAGCGGCGGCGCCGGCGGCGCGGTGCCCAGCGGCACGTCCAGGACCTTCCCCGTGGTCAGGTCGGTGTTGGCGTAGAACTGGCGGTAGGCGCGGTTCCACCCGGCGAAGTCGGCGACGTCGGACCCGGGCGGGTTGCTCAGGTAGGCGCGCATCGAGATGACGTCGCGCGGGGTGAGCCCGGCGGCCTGGAGGTTGGCGCTGATCTGCTTCAGCGCGTTGAGGGACTGGGCCTCGGTGATGGTGACGCCCGGCGGGAGCGTTCCACCGGGGAAGTCCACGTACCGCTCCGGGCTGCCCGACGGGGCGGAGGTGTTGGCCGCCGCCGGGCCGAGCCCGCTGGAGGTGTACGTGGTGACCAGCGAGCCGACCCCGACGCCGTTGGCGATGGCCGGGTTGCTCTGGCCCTCCGGCAGCGCGGGACGGACCTCGGTGGCCCGGGGCGGCTTCGGCCTGCGCTCGGGCCCGGCCGAGGCGGCCCCGCCGAACCCGACCAGCACGGCCGCGGCGACGGCCCCGGTGATGACCTTGCGACGCATCGTTCCTCCTAGGACGCCAGGACCCGCTGGTGCAGCTCGGACACGACCTTGCGCGCCGACTCGAACGAGCCGTGCTGCCAGGCGATCTCGTAGCTGAGCCAGTCGCCGCAGTAGTAGACGTTCCCCTGCGGCTGGTTGAGCAGGCGGTACTCGGCCCCGCGCGAGGGCCAGGAGATCCAGCCGCCCTCGATGTGGGCCTGGCGTCGCCAGGCGATGGACATCGACGCCGCCAGGTCCCGCCGGTACCGGTCGCCGTGGATCTTGGCGCCCTGGTCCAGGGCCCGCCGCAGCCGCTCGGCGTGCGTCAGGCGGGCGTAGGCGTCGGCGGCGGCGCCGAAGTTGTAGTAGCCGACGACCAGGCCCCGGTGCTCGTGGTAGCCGTAGGACGGGTACCAGATGGTGGCCAGGTCCATGTCGGTGTTGGTGATGCCGCCGTAGATGTTCTCCTCCAGCTCCCACCAGCGGCGGCGGTACTCCAGGCCGATCTTGCCGGTGGACGCCGGGACGGGCGTGGCCAGCGCGGCCTGCACGTTCGCGCCCAGGTTGTGCGGGATCCGGGCGAGGATGTGCGGGGGCAGCGTGGCGATGACGTAGTCGGCCTCGGCGACCCGGGTGCGGCCCCCGGCGACGTACTCGACCTTCACGCCGTCCGGCAGGTTGGTGATGCGGGTGACCTTCGCTCCGGTGCGGATCCTGTCGCGGCCCACCGCCTTGGCCAGCGCCCGGGGGATCGCGTCCATCCCGCCGACCGGCTGGAACATCAGCATCGCCTGGCTGTAGCCGAACTCGAACGAGAACGACCGGCCCACCCCGCTGGCGAACACCTCCGACAGCGACGGCGGCGCCCCCAGCAGCGTGCCCGCCTGCTCCCCGGCCCCCGGATCGACGCTGTAGCCGCGCCGGTCGGTGCCGGTGTAGGCGTAACCGCTCGCCTTGGAGCCGATGGCCCCGAAGCCCGACAGGAACGACAGCAGCCGCTCCTTGTCGGTGGCGGTGAGCCTGCCGTCCAGTGCGCCCTGGTCGGTGGCCTTGGCCAGCAGCTCGGAGATGTACCCGTACACGTCGGCCTTGGCCGTGCGCCACTTGACCGGGGCCGTCATCCCGGCCGCCTCGTTGTAGATGTAGGCCTCGGCGTTGCTGTTGGTGAAGACCTCCAGCGGAACGCCCAGCTCCCGGCAGTAGTCCATGGTGGTCATCCACTGCGCGATGCGGGCGGGCCCGGCGTTGAAGTACGTGCCCTCCCCGAACCGCGCGCGCTGGGTCTCTCCGCCCAGCTCCTCCAGCCGGTCACCGCCCCGCAGGGTCAGGTTGCGCCCGCCCACCCGGTCCTGGGCCTCCAGGATCGTGCAGCGGTACCCGGCCTTGCCCAGTTCGTAGGCGGCGGCCAGCCCGGCGACCCCCGCCCCCAGCACCAGCACCCTCGCCGCGCCGCGTCCGCGGAGGCGGAAGTCCGAGGGCTGCGGTGGCCGGAAGGGCACCCTGGTCGCGGCCTCGGCGGAGGGCGCCAGGCCCAGCGCGCCCATCGTGGCGAACATCGCCCCCGCGCCCCCGCTCGCCCCCACGCGGGTGAGGAAGGAACGGCGGCTGTAGCCCTCTGCTTGTTCCCTTGTCGGCAAGGAACACCTCCAAGATCTCGACGCACGGAGTCTTGGACCGTTCCGTTTCAGGCGGGGAGCCGCACCGTAAGGACCGTGTTGCCAAATGATCACCGTCGGGCCGGTGGGCCCCCGGTGTTCGCGGGTCAGCGGCGGGACTTGCCGGTCCAGTCGAGGCAGACGATCACGGCGTCGTCGGCGAGGTCGCTGTTCTCGTGGTAGTGCAGCAGCTCCCGGACCAGGGTGCGGACGGCGTCAGGAGGGCTCTGCAGCCGGGTCCGGCGCAGCGCCCTGGGCAGCGCGCGGGCGCCGTAGGTCTCGCCGCCCGGGGAGAGCGCGGCGTGGACGCCGTCGCTGACGAGGACGATCCGGTCGCCCGGCTGCAGCCAGAACTCCTCCTCGGCGTACCGGGTGTCGTTGAACATCCCGAGCGGGAGCTGGGCCTCCAGCGTGATCGGGTCCACGGTGCTGCCCCGCAGCCGGTAGATCCGCGGTGATCCGGCGTCCACCGCCCGCACGCGCCCGGTCTCGAGGTCGAAGCGGAGCAGCAGGGTCTCGGCGGTGCGCTCGCCGCGATGGTGGAGGTGGAGGATCTCGTTGGCGAGGGCGGCCTGGTCGACGAGTTCCGCCCCGGAACGCCGCGCGTTCCGCAGGGCGCTGACGGCCAGGTGGGTGAGCACGGCGGCCTCGGTGCCGCGCCCGGTGCCGTTGGTGACCGTCACGGTGAGGTGGTCGGGGGACAGCGCCCAGTCGAAGTTGTCGCCCCACACCGCGTACGCCGGTTCGAGCTGCCCGGCGAGGCTGAACTCGTCGCCGCCGCAGAACCGGCCGGGCAGCAGGTCCCACTGGATCTCGGCGGCCAGCGTCAGCCGGGCGCGCCGCCGGATCCGCCGGTACACGTCGGTGTGGCCCTCGGCGACCTTGAGCGCGCGGGCCATCGTGGCCGCGACCGCCTCCAGCGCCGGCAGCGTCCCGGTTTCGGGCGGGCCGGGGAGCCGCACGCTGAGGACGCCGAGCCGTTCACCGTGCACCGTCAGCGGCAGGTGCACCCGGTGCGACGCGCCCGGACCGCCCCCCGCCTCCACGACCGCCTGCTGCGTCGCGTACGCCCGGCCGGGACTGGACGCGTCGAGCGGGACGGGGTCCCCGCCGCTGACCGGGATCAGCCACACCATCCGGTAGTCGACCAGCAGCGGCTCCGCGCCGTCGGCGCCCAGATGCGTGGTGACCAGCCGGTTCACGGCCTCGGGCACGGCGTGCGGCCGGGCCTCCCAGACGATCTCCTCGACGGTGTCGAGCGGGTTCTCCGTCATACGGTGCCTCACCTCGGGTATCGGCATGTCGCAGTCGACCCGGGCGGGCAGAGTCCGAGCGCGTGCCGGGGCTGTCGTCGATATGGAACAGTTGTGACATGACAGGGCCGCAGAGCGAACCCTCGCCGCCGGCCGAGCCGGCGGAGGCCGAAGAGCTGGCCCGGCTCGCCGAGACGATGGACGAGCCCGCGGGGACGCTCGCCGCCGCCTGGGCCAGCGGGCAGGACGCCACCCTGCCGGTCCCGGCGACGCAGCTGCGGGTGCTGTTCGTCGTCGAGCGCCACGGCAGCATCAACCTCAGCGGCCTGGCGGGCGAGCTGGGCGCGCTGCTGTCGTCGGCCAGCCGGCTGTGCGACCGGCTGGAGGCGGCGGGGCTGCTGGCCCGCGTGCCGGGCCGGGACCGCCGGGCGGTCGAGCTGCGCCTCAGCCGGGACGGCGAGCTGCTGCTGTCGCGGCTGCGCGAGCGGCGGCGCCGGGAGCTGGCCCGGGTGCTCGCCCAGATGACCCCGGCGGCGCGGACGGCGCTGCTGACCGGGCTGCTCCACTTCCACACCGCCGCGACCAGGGACCAGCGCACCGGCGACCGGCCGGTCGGGATGTCCCGGCCCGCCTGAGCGAGGGACGGGCCGGGACGGCGGGTCACCGGGCCGTCCGTCCGGCGGACCGCGCGGGCCGTTCGGGCCGTTCGGGCCGGGCGCGGCACAGCAGCAGGCAGGTGTCGTCCTCGCGGGCGCTGTCGGTCATCATGCGGTCCAGCAGGACGTCCGCGACCCGGTCCAGGTCGCCGTCGGCCCCGGCGAACGCGGTCACCAGCCGTTCCATCGTCTCGTCGAACGACACCGAGCGGCGCTCCACGAGACCGTCGGTGTAGAGCAGCAGGGTCGCGCCCGGCGTCAGCACCAGCTCCCGTTCGGTGACGGGGCCCTCGTGGAACGGCATCCCCAGCAGCACGTCACCGCCGCGCAGCACCTCCACCGAGCCGTCCGCGCGGCGCAGCAGGGGCGGGGGGTGACCCGCGTTCGCCCACGTCAGGCGGCCCTGGCCGGAGTACCGCAGGGCCACGGCGGTGGCCAGGTCGCCGGGCTGCAGATGGGTCAGCAGGCGATGCACGCGGGCCAGCACGTCGCCGGGGCCCGCCGCGTCGAGGGCGTACGCCCGCAGCGCCGTGCGCAGCCGTCCCATCAGGGTGGCGGCCCGGAGCCCGTGCCCGGTCACGTCCCCGACGGCGGCGACCACCTGGCCGTCGGGGAGTTCGAACGCGTCGTACCAGTCGCCGCCCACGTTCAGGCCCGCCTCGGCGGGCAGGTACCGCGCGGCGAACTCCAGCGGCGCCCTCCGCGGCAGGTCGGTGAGCATGGCGCGCTGGAGGCTCTCGGCGACGTCGCGTTCGTACTCGTACCGGATCGCGTTGTCGAGGGCCGCCGCGCCGAGCCGGGTCAGCTCGCGGAGCACGGCGAGGTCGTCGGCGGTGAACGGCTGTCCGGCGGGGCTGTAGGTCACCACGCCGAGCGCGCGCCCGCCGGAGACCATCGGGACCGCCAGCGTCTCGTGCGGCCCGGAGGCCGTGTCCACCCCGGGCACCCGGACGGGCGGGTGCGGGGTCACGTGGCGCGCCCGCCCGCTGGTGTGGGCGGCGACCACGGCGTACGGCGGTGCGGGCACGGCCGCGGAGCCCTCGGCGCGCGGCCAGGACCGCTTCGGCGGCCCCTGTCCCTCGGCGATCCACACCTCCATGGCCGCCGCCTGCCGGGGCACCACGAGGGCGTGCAGCTCCTTCATGACCTGCTCGTGGTCGAGCCAGGCCGACAGGGTGGCGCCCGCGTGCGCGAGGAACGCCAGCCGGGCGCGGGCGGCCTCCACCGACGCGTGCGCCTGGCGTTCGGCCTCCAGCAGGCGAGCCTGCTCGGCGTTCGCCGCGTGCAGCCGTTCGGCGGCCTCGGCCAGCTCGGCGTGCAGGGCGAGGACCCCTTGGTCGGTACGTTCCAACTCCTGCTGGTACCAGGCGAGCCGCTCCTGCTGGTCGGCGAGCAGCCTCAGCAGGCCCCCCGTCCCGTCGCCCTCGTGAGGGGCGCTGCCGGACGGCTCGGGAACGGCGGCGACGGCGATCCGTTCGCCCCCGGGCTCCAGGCACGCGGTCAGCCACCAGGCGGTCCCGTCACCGGAGACGGTCAGCGTGACGGTGACCGGTGCGCGACCGTGCAGGGCGTTCGCGACGGCGAGGGTGAACGGGGCACGTTCCTCGGCGACGACACCGTGGCGGGCCGCGCACTCGGCGACGGCCGAGCACACGTCGTTCAGCGAACCCGGACCGTCGAACGTGCGGCGCATCACCTCCTGGCTCATGGCGCGCCTTCCCGGAGTGTCACGGAGGCGACCAGCACGGCGGCGTCGTCGGTGCCGCGCCACGCGTCCCGCCAGATCAGGGCGGCGGTGATGGCCGGGTGATGACCTGAGGCCCCCGCGTGACGCGCAGGGTCCCACGTGGACACCCCGTCCGTGCACACCACCAGCGACGCGGGCGCCGACCACGGCATCGGGTCCAGGTCGTAGGGGCGGGCACGCCGCCCCATCCCGAGCACCCCGGGGCGGGACACCAACGCCTCGGCGCGCCCGCCCAGGTCGAGGTGCGCGGTCAGGTTGCCGACCCCGGCGAAGCGGACGACGCCGCGGCGGGGCTCGA
The DNA here is from genome assembly GCA_036258615.1 of Thermomonospora sp. Lineage (GTDB taxonomy): Bacteria > Actinomycetota > Actinomycetes > Streptosporangiales > Streptosporangiaceae > Thermomonospora. The sequence goes on from DATADI010000101.1 coordinate 6,243, forward strand.
TCCGGGCGACCGCCGCGGCGGCCCCCCGGGTGCCGCGCAGCGTCGCGTCCATCTCGGCCACCAGCTCCGACGGCGTGGTCCACGGCCGGTGCCGCACGGCCTCCACGGCGACATGGCGGGCCTCCGCCGCTCCCACGCCGTGCCCCAGCCCGTCCACCACCGCCAGGGTGAGGACGTCGTCACCGGCGATGACGGCGCATCCGTCGCCCAGCGCGGCCTCGGCCGGATGCGGGGTGACGACCGCCCCCGTCCGCACGCCGTGTCCGGCCGCGCTCGTCCCGATCTGGACGAGGACGACGGTGCCCTGCCCGGGGACGCTGTAGAGGTCGAAGCACGCGGCGGCACGACGGCACGCCCCCAGGCCGCCGCCGAGGGAACGGCCGGTGGAGAAGCCGTCGGTCATCGACGCGGGCACGTCACCGATGCCGGGGCCTCGGTCGACCGCCAGGAGCTGCACCATCCCCGGCTCGGGCCCGAACGCGTTGACCAGCAGCCGCCCCTCCCGGGCGTACCGGACCAGGTTGGTCGCCAGCTCCACCGCCGCCAGCTCGCACGCCGCGACGTCCGCGCGGGACAGCCCCGCCGCGACGGCCGCCGCGCGGGCCGTGGTCTCGGCCTCGTGCACCCGGCTGGGGTCGTCGACCGCCAGGTTCCAGCCCGCCGTCACGATCACCGGGCCGCACCGCCGCGCCCGGCCGCCCGCAGCGCCCAGGACACCACCGTCACGGTCGTCCCCCGGCCCGGGGCCGTGTCGATGACGAAGTCGTCCACCAGCCGGCGGGCCCCGCCGAGGCCCATGCCCAGGCCGGTGCCGGTGCTGTACCCGTCGGACAGCGCCCGCGGCACGTCCGGGATGCCGGGGCCCTCGTCGGTGAAGGCCAGCCGCACGCCGCGCCGCCCGTGCCGCTCGACCTCGGCGATCTCCACCCGCCCGCCGCCGCCGTGCACCAGGGTGTTGCGGGCCAGCTCACTGGCGGCGGTGATCAGCTTGGTCTGCTCCACCAGGCTCATCCCGGCCCGCACCGCGCAGTCCCGCACGGCCTGGCGCACCGCCGCCATCTCCACGTCGCTGGTGACCGGAAGCACG
>DATADI010000102.1:0-3984 GCA_036258615.1 Thermomonospora sp.
CCGTGCCGGAACTCCGGCCTGCCGGTGGCGCCCGCGTGCCGGACGGCGGCGATGTACTCCGGGTCGTGGATCATCTCCAGCAGCGTGTCCCCGGCCGGCTCGAACGCGGCGACCTCGACGTTCGGATGCCCGAGCACCCCGTACTCGCGGGCGAGCGCCATGGTCAGCTCCACGCGCACCGGATTGAGCGGGTGGGTGGGGCCGAAGTCGTAGGAGACCAGCCTGTCGTCCCACAGGACGCGCAGGTCGCACGGCCCGGGACCGGCGGGAGGCACGGCGCTGCTCATGGGTTCACGCTATCGCCCCGCACGCCGCACCCGCCCGTCCCAGACGACCCGGGGAAGGACAGACGTGAATTATCCGAACAACAGGGCATGAATTAACGCGAACGAAACATCGTCAGGTGGGATGCCGATGAGCATGCAGAGTGCGGTGATATCCCGCGCGTTGCGGTTCGGCCTGCGGCCCCTCGTCCACAGGCTTCCCGGCCACACGGTCGGCATCCGGACCGCCCGCACCGCCGTGGAGGCCGCCTCGATGCTGGTCGGCCACCATCCGCGCGCCAGGGTCGAGGGGATCCACGCCCCGCAGGCCCGCGACGAGGACGCCCGGCCCATCATCGGCGAGCTGCTGACCCCCGAGGAGGGGGCGACCGGCGAGGGGGCCGTGCTCTACCTGCACGGCGGCGGGTACATCGTCTGCTCGCCGCGCACCCACCGGCCGATCACCTCCCGGCTGACCGTGGACACCGGCCTGCCGGTGTTCGTCCCGCACTACCGGCTCGCGCCGGAGCATCCCTTCCCGGCGCCGCTGGAGGACGCCCTCGACGCGTACCTGTGGCTGCTGGACCAGGGCCATCCGGCCGACCGGGTCGTCATCGCGGGCGACTCGGCGGGCGGTCATCTCGCGGCGGCACTGACGGGGGAGATCTGCCGTACGGGCCTGCCGACTCCGGCGGGCCTCGTGCTGTTCTCGCCCTGGGTGGACCTGACGTGCGAGCTGTCCACCGAATGCGCCCCGCACGTCCAGGACGCCTACATCAGCGCGCACACCGCCCGCCGCATCGGGCAGCTGGTGATGGGCGACTTCGCCGACCCCCGGCTGGCGCTGCTGGAGTGCTCCTGGACGGACGTGCCGCCGGTGCTCATCCAGGTCGGCGGTGACGAGGTGCTCCGCCCGGAGGCCGAGCGCCTCGCCCAGAACCTGCAGGACAGCGGCACCGACTGCCGGCTGCAGATCTGGGAGGGGCAGATGCACGTCTTCCAGCTCCTCAACCGGGTGCTGCCGGAGGCCCGCGCGGCGATGGACGAGACCGCCCGGTTCATCCGGGCGGTCATGGGCGACGCCGAGGCGGCGGGGCCGAGCGCCGTCGCCTGACCCGCGCTACTCGGTGCGCAGGGCGGTGACCGGGTCGAGCCGCCCGGCACGGCGGGCGGGCACCACCCCGAAGAACACGCCGACGGCGGCCGACACCGCGAACGCCAGCGCCGGGGACCACCAGGAGATCGTGGCGGGCACCGGGGAGGCCCAGGAGATCGCCAGCGCCCCCGAGATCCCGATCGCGATGCCCACCGCGCCGCCCAGCGAGGTCAGCAGGACGGCCTCGGCGAGGAACTGGGCGAGGATGTCGCGCTGCCGGGCCCCCAGCGCCTTGCGCAGCCCGATCTCGCGGGTGCGCTCCCGGACGCCGACCAGCATGATGTTGGAGACCCCGACCCCGCCGACCAGCAGCGAGATCGCGGCGATGGCGGCCAGCACGCCGGTCAGCGCGCCCAGCACGGTGCCGATCGTGCCGAGCAGCTGCGTCTGGGTGATGGCCGAGAACCGCTCCCCCGGATGACGGCGTTCCAGCGCGTCCAGGACCTCCTCCTGCAGGCGCGGGATGTCGTCGGCGGACGCGGCGCGCAGCGCCAGGAAGTCCACCCGGTCCACGCCGAGCAGGCGTTGCGCGGTGGTCACCGGGATGTGCAGCTCGGTGTCGCGGGTCTGTCCGAACGCCTGGCCGACCTCCTCGAAGACGCCGATGACGCGGAACCGGGCGCCCCCGGCGATGGCGACCTGGCGGCCCACCGGGTCCACGTCGCCGAAGATCTCCTCGGCGGTCCGTGAACCGAGCACCACCACGCGGCGGCGGGTCTCGACGTCGATCTCGGTGAGGTAGCGCCCGCCGGGCCGCAGGGGGCGGTCGAACACGTCGCGCATGGCCTCGTTGGTGCCGAGCACGGACGCGAACGCCTGCCGCTGCCCGGCCCGCACGGGTTCGCCCGAGCCGAGGGCGACGGCGATGTCGCCGTCCGGGCCGAGGGTGCGGCGCAGGTACTCCACGTCCTCCAGCCGCATCCGGCTCACGGTCGGGGCGCTGCCGAACGAGAACTCCCCCGGCGACACCAGGACGATGTTCGAGCCGAGGCCCTCGATCTCGCGTTCCACCAGGTCGCGAGCCCCGCTGCCGATCGCCACCAGCACCACCACGGCGGCGACCCCGATCGTCACGCCGAGCATGGTCAGGACGCTGCGCAGCCGGTTGACGCGCAGCGCCTCCAGCGCCACGCGCAGGCTCTCGGCGATCCTCATGCGCCGGTGTCGCGTTCGACGCGGCCGTCGCGGACGTGAATCTGGCGGCGGGCGCGTTCGGCGATGTCGGGTTCGTGGGTGACCAGCACGACCGCCACGCCCTGCTCGTCGTTGAGTCGGGCCAGCAGGTCCATCACCTCGTGGCCGGTGGCGGTGTCGAGGTTGCCGGTGGGCTCGTCGGCCAGCACGAGCCGGGGCTCGCCCACCAGCGCGCGGGCGATGGCGACGCGCTGCTGCTCACCGCCGGACAGCTGGCTCGGCCGGTGCCCGAGGCGGTGCCCCAGGCCCACCCGGCGCAGGGCCTCGGCGGCGCGCCGCCGTCGCTCGCCGCGCGGCACCCCCCGGTAGACCAGCGGGAGGGCGACGTTGTCGCGGGCGCTGGTCCGCGCGAGGAGCTGGAACGACTGGAACACGAAGCCGACGTGCCGGTTGCGCAGCTCCGCCAGTTCGGTGTCGGACAGCTTCGCGGTGTCGCGCCCGGCGACCCTGAGGGTTCCGCCGGTGGGGCGGTCGAGGCAGCCCAGCAGGTGCATGAGCGTGGACTTGCCCGAGCCGGACGGCCCGAGGATGGCGGCGAACTCGCCCTCGTCGATCCGCAGGCTGACGCCGCGCAGCGCCTCGACCGAGACTCCCTCCAGCGTGTACGTCCGTGTGACGTCCACGGCCTCCAGGGCGGGTGCGCTCATGCTCGTGAATCCGGCAGCTCCTGGCCGTCCTCGACGGAACCGGCGCCGCGCACCACGATCCGCTCGCCCGCCCGTAGCCCGGAGAGGACCTGCACGGTCGCGTCGCCCTGCGCGCCGACCCGGATCACCCTGCGCCGCGCCCGCCCCGCCGAGACCACCCACACGGCGCTGTCGCGTCCGCTGGTGAGGACGGCCGAGGACGGGATCGACAGCACGTTCCGGACCTCGCGGATCCGCAGGTTGACGACCGCGCTCATGCCGGGCTTGGGCCAGGGGGCCGGTGCGCCGTCGGTGTCCGTGCCGCGTCTGAGGCGCAGCGTCACCCGGTACGTCACGCCCCCGCCGGTGGCGGCCTCGCCGGGGGTGACGCCGACGGACGTGACCGCCGCCGGGTACGTGGCGCCCTCGACGGCGTCGAGTTCGACCTCGGCCGTCACGCCCGGCCGGACGCGCAGCACGTCGGTCTCGTCCACGTCGGCGCGCACGGTCAGCTCGGAGACGTCGGTGACGGTCACCACCGCGCTGTTCGCGCCGATCGGCGCGCCCTGGGCCACCGAGGAGGGCGTGGTGGGGCCGCCGCCGCCCAGGCCGCCGAGGGCGTCCAGGCCGCCCGCCTGGCCCTGGAGCTGCGGCGGGAGCTGCCCGGCGAGGTCGCCGAGGCCGCCACCGCCGCCCGGCGGGCCGCCACCGCCCGCCGCCATTGCCAGGTCACCAGCCCGAAGCC
>DATADI010000103.1:0-5499 GCA_036258615.1 Thermomonospora sp.
GCGGGCAACTGCTGCCCGCTCAACGACGGCGCCGCCGCGGTGATCGTGATGAGCGACACCAAGGCCGCCGAGCTGGGCATCACGCCGCTGGCCCGGATCGTGTCCACCGGGGTCAGCGGGCTGTCCCCGGAGATCATGGGCCTGGGCCCGGTCGAGGCCTCCCGCCGGGCGCTGGCGCTGGCCGGGATGACCATCGACGACATCGACCTGGTCGAGATCAACGAGGCGTTCGCCGCCCAGGTGCTGCCGTCCGCCGAGGACCTCGGCGTGGACATGGACAAGCTGAACGTCAACGGCGGCGCCATCGCGGTCGGCCACCCGTTCGGCATGACCGGCGCGCGGATCACCACCACGCTGATCAACTCGCTGCGGTTCCACGACAAGCAGTTCGGTCTGGAGACCATGTGCGTGGGCGGCGGCCAGGGCATGGCGATGGTGCTGGAGCGCCTCAGCTAGGCACCGGCCGGACACCGCCGCGCGGGGCGCGGAGACAGGGCCCGGGGGCGCCCCGCACCGTGGGTGCGGGCCGCCCCCGGCCTTCGTCAAGAACGATCTACGTAACGTGATGGATAGGTCCCCGTCAGGGGGTTGTCACATTGCGGGAGGTGTTGCAGAGTCAGCAGGAAGAGCCCCGCGACCTGGAGGTGCCGATGTCACTGAACCACTCGCCGGAAACGCACAACAAGCTCCTCGCGCGCATCCCCTCGGTCACGGGACGTGACCTCCCCGAGTGGTTCGAGACCATCGAGAACGGGCCGTCGTTCCTCCGCTGCGAGGAACGTTCTAACTGGCTGGCCGACGAGCACGGGATCTCCCGCGGCTACGCGTCGGCGCTGGTCCGCGAGCACGAGCGGACCCGCAGGCTGCGTCACTACTGACGACCGAGCGGCCACGACCGGCCCGCAGACGGCGCTCGGCCCCCGCCGGAGCTCCGGCGGGGGCCGATCCGTGTGTCACCGGCGCGGCGGGCGCTACTCCCGGAAGTACGACAGCAGCCGCAGCAGCTCCAGGTAGATCCACACCAGGCTCAGCACCAGACCGAACGCGCAGTACCAGGCGAACTTCTCCGGCGCCCCGGCGGCCACCCCCCGCTCGACGTTGTCGAAGTCGAGCAGCAGGAAGAAGCAGCCGAGCAGGATCGCGACCACGCTGAACGTGACGCCCAGCGGGCTGTTCTCACGGATCCCGATGCCGTCGTCGTTGAACAGCCCGACGACCAGGTTGACCAGCATCAGCCCGAGCATCGCGAACCCGGCGGCGATCACGAACCGGGCCAGCTTGGGCGTCATCCGGATGATGCGCAGGGCGTGCACCGCCAGCGTCCCGGCGAACGCCAGGCCGGTGCCGAGCACCGCCTGCAGGACGATGCCCTCCCAGCGGCTCTCGAAGTAGTGGCTGAGCGCGCCGACGCCGACGCCGTACAGGGCGGCGAACGTCAGCACCAGCGGCGCGTTGGCCTTCTGGCCGAAGCTGATGAACATCGCCAGCCCGAACTGGGCCAGGAAGGCGATGGCCGCCACCCCGAGCGCCGTGGGCAGCGGGACGAACGCCCAGGTCAGCGCCCCGGTCAGGGCCAGGGTGCCCAGCGCCAGGAAGCTCTTGACCACCACGTCGTCGACGGTCATCGTGCGCTGCGCCGGCGGCGTGTACGCCGGCTGGTCGTACATGTTCTGCAGTTGCTGCGGGCTCGGCGTGTACCCCGACCCCATGTGCTGGCCGAAGCGATCACTCCGGAAGGCGGGGTTCCGGCTCTCCATAATGGCCTCCGTACTACACGGTCCTTCGATCAGTGTAGACGCCGGGACGGCCCGCGGTGTTCCCCGGCGACCGTGGTCCCGCCAACGTGCCCCCGGTCGGATTCGAACCGACACCGAAGGCCCTTTTAGGGGGCCCGCCTCTCCCGTTGGGCCACGGGGGCGGCGTCAGCCTATCGAAACCGGCGCGAAAAGAACGCCCCCCGATATTCGACTGAGACCGGCTTTTGCCCATTCCGGGTCCCGTTGTTTCCCGGATCCCGGCGAGTCCCCGCAATTCCCCCGCGCCGGGTCATGGGCGGCTCAGCGTCCCGCGGCCCCGTGCACCGCCAGCGCGTCCACCAGCGTCTCGCCCGCCCGGCCGTCGCGGTCGCGGCGGACCGCCAGCACCTCGTGCACGCCGATCCGGCCGCTCTCGCACGCCAGCGCCGAGGCCGCCAGGTACAGCAGCCACACCCGGGCCCGCCCGGGGCTGGCCAGCTCGCCGCACTCGGCCCAGTGGCGCCGCAGGTTGGCCGCCCAGGACCGCAGCGTGCGGGCGTAGTGCTCGCGCAGCGCGGCGACCCCGCGCACCTCCAGCCCGGCCTCCTCCAGCGTCGAGACCACCTCGCCCAGCGGGCGCAGCTCGCCGTCCTCGGGGAACATGTAGCTGGTGGTGAACGTCCGGCGGACCGAGTGCGGGCCGGGACGCCGCGAGGTCTGCTGCACCAGCAGCCGCCCCCCGGGCGCCAGCAGCTCGAACAGCCGGTCGGCGGGCAGCGCGGCCGACCCGACCCCGCCGCCCAGCTCCGCCCCGCCGAGCCCCACGATCGCGTCGTACGGGCCGCCGCCCGCCGCGTTCAGGTCGCCCAGCCGCGGCTCCACCCGGTCGGCCAGCCCGAAGTCGGCGGCCCGCTCGCGCACGAAGTCGGCCTGCGCGCGGGACCGGGTCAGGCCCACCACCCGCACCGACTCCTTGGTGGCGGCGTGGAAGGCGAACGCGCCCCAGCCGCAGTTGAGGTCCAGGACGCGGGCGCCGGGGAACAGGCCCAGCCGCTCGGCGACCGACTCGCGCATGGTCCGCTGGGCCTCGTCGAGGTCCTGCGCGCCCTCCCAGTCGCCACAGCTGTAGGCCATGCTCTCGCCCAGCAGCAGCTCGAAGAAGTCCGCCGACTCGCCGAACGGGCCGGTCTCGTCGGCGCCCCGGCCGCCGGGGAACTCCTCCGGCGGCGGCTTGGGCTCCGGGCCCACCGCGCCCAGCATCACCGCGGTCCGGACGATCTCCCGCTTGTCGTCGCTGCCCAGCCGGATCGGCTCGTCACCGCTGCGCATCACCCGCTGCACGGCGCCCAGCGCGGCGAAGATGTCCCCCTCGATGTCCAGCTCACCCGCCACGTACGCGCGGACCAGCCCCATCTCCCCCGGCTTCCACAGCAGCCGGCGCAGCGCCCGGCGGTGCCGGATCACGAACGTCGGCGCGGCGGCGGGGCCGACCGCGCTGCCGTCCCAGGCGCGGACCCGGATCGGCAGTTCGGCGGCGGCGGTCTCGGCGTCCCCGGTGTGCTCCGGGCCGAGCAGGATCTTGGTGAGCAGCGGCGCGAGCCGTGCGGCGACGCCGTCCTGCATGCCCGGCGCACCTCCCCCTCATCGGTTCCGGGCCGCCTCACGACGGCCCGCGGCCAGCTCGAACTCCTCCCGCGGGCGATGCACCTCGCCCATCGAGACGATCTCCCGCCGGAAGAACGTCGCCAGCGTCCAGTCCGCGGTCACCCGGGCCTTGCGGTTGACCGTCGGGACCCGAGACAGATGGTAGGTCCGGTGCAGGAACCAGGCGAGGAAACCCCGGAGCTTGATCCCGTAGACGTTCGCCACACCCTTGCGCAGCCCCAGCCCGGCGACCGAGCCGACGTAGGCGTGCCGGTACGGCACGCGGGGCCGGCCGCGCAGGTCGGCGACGATGTTGTCGGCGAGCCGGGCGGCCTGCCGGACGGCGTGCTGGGCGTTGGGGGCGCAGAACTCCCCCGGGTTGGTCAGGTCGGGCACCGCCGCGACGTCCCCGGCCGAGTAGGCGCCCCGGACGCCCTCGACCGCCAGCTCGGCGGTCACCTTGACGCGGCCCTTGTCGTCCTTGGGCAGGTCGGTGTCGGCGACGATCGGGTTGGCCTTGACCCCGGCGGTCCACACCAGGGTGCCCGCCTCGAACTCCTCGCCGTCGCTGAGCACGATGTGGCCGCCCTCGGCGGACTTCAGCAGGGTGTTGAGCCGGACCTCGATGCCGCGCCGCCGCAGCGCCTCGACCGTCCAGCGGCCCATCTCCTCCCCCACCTCGGGCAGGATCCGGCCGGTGGCCTCGACCAGGACCCAGCGCATGTCGTCGCCGACGATGTTCGGGTACCACTTGCAGGCGTCGCGGGCCATGTCCTCCAGCTCGCCCAGCGCCTCCACCCCGGCGAATCCGCCGCCGACGAACACGAACGTCAGCGCCCGGCGGCGGGCGCGCTCGTCGGGCATCGAGGCGGCGATGTCCATCTGGGCGAGCACGTGGTTGCGCAGGTAGATGGCCTCGCCCAGGGTCTTGAACCCGATCCCGCACTCGCCCAGGCCGGGGATCGGCAGCGTCCGCGAGATGGACCCGGCGGCCACCACGACCAGGTCGTACGGCACCTCGCGCTCGCCGTCCTCGACCAGCTCGGCGCCGACCAGGCGTACGGTGGCGCGCCGGCGCTCGTGGTCGATGCGGGTGACGCGGCCGTTGAGGATGGTGCAGCGGTGCAGCACCCGCCGCAGCGGGGCCACCACGTGCCGCGGCTCCAGGTTCCCGGCCGCCGCCTCCGGCAGGAACGGCTGGTACGTCATATAGGACTGCGGGTCGACGACGGTGATCTGGATCTCGCCGCGCGAGATCTCCCGGCGGAGCTTCCGCTGCAGGCGCAGGGCGGTGTACATGCCGACGTAGCCGCCGCCGACGATGAGGATGCGCGTGGTCTGTGATGCGCTGGTAGCAGGCATACCCCGTCCGTTACCCGGGTCTCGGGAAAAAGCACGGACCGGTCCGAACCCGCCCGCCCCCACGTGCATCTCACCTGCTGTACGGGGGAACCACGACGGGTCAGGGCCTGACGGGGGCGCCCAGCGGCACCGTGCATCGCGCTGGACCGCTGGGCACGGCCCTGGCCCGGCGCCCTCGTCACGGAATCACGGTCACGGCGTCACGCCGTGGGCAGGCCCGCCAGGTCGCGGGCCCGGGTGAACACCGCGTCGAGCATCTCCTCGGTCACCCTGCCGGTGAAGGTGTTCTGCTGGCTCGGGTGGTAGCAGCCCAGCAGCGTGGCGCGCTCCAGATCGACCTCTGCGCCGTGCCCGAACGCGGGCCGCGGCCTCGGCAGCGGGTACCCGGCGCTCCTCAGCGCGGGCCAGGCGCCCTGCCAGGCGTAGCCGCCCAGCGCCACGATCACCCGGACGGTGGGCGCGACCTCGGCGACCTCGCGTTCCAGCCAGGGCAGGCAGGCGGCGCGTTCGGCGGGGGTGGGCTTGTTGTCGGGCGGGGCGCAGCGCACCGTCGCCGCCACCCGTGTGCCGCGCAGCCGCTGGCCGTCGCCCGCGTGCACGCTGGTGGGCCGTTCGGCCAGGCCGACGCGGCGCAGCGAGGCGAACAGCCAGTCGCCGCTGCGGTCGCCGGTGAAGATCCGCCCCGTCCGATTGCCGCCGTGCGCGGCCGGGGCCAGGCCCACCACATACAAGCGCGCGTCCGGATCGCCGAAACCCG
>DATADI010000104.1:0-1748 GCA_036258615.1 Thermomonospora sp.
GTCGCCGCCGCGCCCCCCGCCGCCCTCGCGGCGGCCCTGCCCGCGCTCGCGGCGCTCGTTCGGGTCGTCGTCCAGCCGCAGGGTCAGCGAGATCCGCTTGCGCGGGATGTCCACGTCCAGCACCCGGACCTTCACGATGTCACCGGGCTTGACCACGTCCCGCGGGTCGCTCACGAACGTCTTCGACATCGCCGAGATGTGCACCAGCCCGTCCTGGTGAACGCCGACGTCCACGAACGCCCCGAACGCCGCCACGTTGGTCACGACGCCCTCCAGCACCATTCCCGGCTTGAGGTCCGCCAGCGTCTCCACCCCGTCGGCGAACGCGGCGGTCTTGAACGCCGGACGCGGGTCCCGGCCGGGCTTCTCCAGCTCCGCCAGGATGTCGGTGACGGTCGGGAGCCCGAACGAGTCGTCCACGAAGTCCGCCGGGCGCAGCGACCGCAGCACCTTCCCGTTGCCGATCAGCGACTTGAGGTCGCCCCCGGCGGCGTCCAGGATCCGCCGGACCACCGGGTAGGACTCCGGGTGCACGGCGGAGGCGTCCAGCGGGTCGTCACCGCCGGGGATCCGCAGGAAGCCCGCGCACTGCTCGAAGGCCTTCGGGCCCAGCCGCGGCACCTCCTTGAGGCCCTGCCGCGTGCGGAACGGGCCGTTGGCCTCCCGGTGCGCCACGATGCCCGCCGCCAGGCCCTCGCCGATGCCCGACACCCGGGTCAGCAGCGGCGCCGACGCGGTGTTGACGTCCACGCCGACGGCGTTCACGCAGTCCTCGACCACCGCGTCCAGCGACCGCGACAGCTTGGTCTCCGACAGGTCGTGCTGGTACTGGCCCACCCCGATCGACTTGGGGTCGATCTTGACCAGCTCGGCCAGCGGGTCCTGCAGGCGCCGGGCGATCGACACCGCGCCGCGCAGTGACACGTCCAGGTCCGGCAGCTCCTGCGCGGCGTACTCGGACGCCGAGTACACCGACGCGCCCGCCTCCGACACCACGACCTTGGTCAGCTTCAGCTCCGGGTGCCGCCGGATGAGGTCACCGGCGAGCCTGTCGGTCTCCCGGGAGGCGGTGCCGTTGCCGATGGCGACCAGCTCCACCCTGTGCTTGGCGGCCAGCCCGGCCAGCACGGAGATCGACTCGTCCCAGCGGCGGCGCGGCTCGTGCGGGTAGATGGTGGCGGTGTCGACGACCTTGCCGGTGGGGTCCACCACCGCGACCTTCACGCCGGTGCGCAGGCCCGGGTCCAGGCCCATCGTGGCGCGGGTCCCGGCGGGCGCGGCCAGCAGCAGGTCCCGCAGGTTCGCCGCGAACACCCGGACGGCCTCGTCCTCGGCCTCCTGCCGCAGCCGGGTGCGCAGGTCGATGCCCAGGTGCACCAGGATGCGGGTGCGCCACGCCCAGCGGACCGTCTCCGTCAGCCACCGGTCGGCGGGACGCCCCTGGTCGGCGACCCCGAAGGTGGCCGCGATCCGCCGCTCGTACCAGCTCGGGCCGGTCTCCTCTGGTTCGAGGGTGAGGTCCAGGACGCCCTCCTTCTCGCCGCGCAGCAGCGCCAGGATGCGGTGCGAGGGCAGTGTGGTGAACGGCTCGGAGAAGTCGAAGTAGTCGGCGAACTTCGCGCCGGCCTGCTGCTGGCCGTCGCGGACCCGGGACACCAGGCGGCCCCGCGACCACATCTGCTCGCGCAGGGATCCGATCAAGTCGGCATCCTCGGCGAAGCGCTCCACCAGGATGGCGCGTGCCCCGT
>DATADI010000105.1:0-10472 GCA_036258615.1 Thermomonospora sp.
GGCGGTGGAGTGAGGATCTGGACCGCTCGCCCTAGGATGATCGGGACCTTCATGCCGCTGAGCAGGATCGGAACGGAGGACCCGCTGGTGGATCGGGAGCCGCAGAGCCTGCATGAGCTGGTCGCGCTGCTCGCTCCGGAGAGTCCGCTGCTGTTCGCTCATGCGCGGCGGGTGCTCGGCAGGTCCGTGCCGGAGGCGGCGGGGCGGCTGGGGATCGGGGAGGTCGTTCCGGGGGGCTGGTCGGTGCTGCGGGGGAGTGCCGGGTGGGTCGTTCTCCGCGATGAGCATGTCACCGAGTTCGGCGACGCGGCCTCGGCGGTGGTGCGGGCGACGGCCGCCGTCATGGCCGAGGCGGGCAGGCGCGTTGATACGGGGCTCCTCCAGACGGTGGGCCTGCTGGAGACCGGGTTCGCCTTCGACGCCGACACGCCTCGGGCGTTCTGGTCGCTCACCGGTGCGGCGCGTGAGTCCGGGCCCCATGTCCCCGGGGAGGTGTTCGTCCGCCTCGACACGCTCGCCGACAAGCCGCCCCTGTTCTCCGTCCTCCCCTTTGTCGCGCCTTCGGGCAACAAGGGGGTGTACGTCAGCACCCGGGAGGTCTTCGAACGGCTGCTCCGGGCGCAGCTCCCCCCCACTGTGGACCATCCGGGTAAGGACGACCACGGGGCGCTGACACTGCCGGAGGGCACCGAGGTCGACAGCTACGGCGACCTCGACCAGGTCATGGTGTACGAGCCGGGCACGCCGTTCAGCAGACGCGCCTCATGGGGCTCACCCGCGTACCACCGCCATCACGTCTACCGGGTGGAGCGGCCCCTGAGGGTGTATCCGGCGTTCTGGTTCGCGACGCCCGCCCAGCCCACGATGGAGGAGCAGGACCGGGACGGCATGGGCTACTACCTCGTCGACACGATCGCCGACCTGCTGCGGTCCGGCGCGCTGAGCGAACCCCGCCCGCTGGGTAAGGGCCGCTGGAGGACCGCATGGCGCTGACCGAACAGGAAGTCCGCGACCGGCTCGACGCCCTCGCCACACTGCTCGTCCACCTCATGCCGGGGGGATGGCGGGACGCGAAGCTGCGCTGTTTCGCCTGTGGCGACGACGCGTTCGCGACGCTCGACGGGCGGATGCTCGACCACCGGAGGGGCACGTATCCCCTCCAGCACGCGGGCACCCTCCTTCCCCGCTCGGGTGCCTTCGACCTGCTGCACCGCCTGAGGGACGACATGTACGACCCCGCCCAGGGCACCTGGGTGGACCTCACGTTCACCGTCCAGTCGGACCGCGAGGGCTCATGGTCGTACCGCTTCCGGGACTTCGACGAGGTCACCTGGGACCCGCAGGTGCGCCCGTCCGACGTCGCCGCCGAACTCACCCGGTACCCGCGGCCCGACGCGGCCGTTCCCGGCTGGATCCGGGACATGGTCGCGCTGCACGAGGCGGCCGTGTCGTTCACCAACCGTCCCCCCACACCGCAGAGCGAGCAGGACCTCGTCCGGGAGCTGGCCCAGGACGACGCTGACCTGTTCGCCCGCGCCCGGAGCCTGGTGAACGACTACGCCCCCGGAGCCGCCGGGCGGTTGCTCATCGGACGTACCGTGCCCGGCCACTGGTCGGTGGTGCGCGTGGAGCCCGCCTGGCTGGCCGTCCGGCCCGCTGAGGACGGCACACGCGTGGAGCCGTTCGAGGACGCCAGGTCCGCGCTCGCCCACGCGATCGGCGGCGTCCTCGCCGACGTCGGCGCCGAGGTCAGCACGGGGGTCCTCGAAAGCGGCCGGATCATCGAGCACACCTCGTCGCCCCGGCACGGCTGGGAGACCTGGAAGTTCGGTGAGAACCTGCCCCGCTACGCCAGGACCAGGCACTCGCCCCGGCCCGACGCCGACGGTTCCTTCGTCTCGCTGGAGCAGTTCAACAACAGCCCCTTCGAGCACTTCCGCTGCCCGCCCGGCCCGCCGCCCGAGACCGGCGGTTACGCGAGCGTCCACCAGATCTTCGAGACGATCGCCGCGCACCGGCTGCCCGAGCCCCGGCCCGACGCGGCCGACGAGCCCGGGAAGGCCCTGGAGACCCTTCAGCCGGGCATGGAGGTCGACGCCTACGGCTGGCACGAGGAGCCGTTCGTCTACACCCTCGGCACCCCGTACACCCGCCGGAACCAACCGGCCCGCGCACCCGGCCGGGGGGAACCTCCCCACCACGTGTACCGCGTGCTCCGGCCGATCACCGGGACGCCCCACCTCCTCGAGCCGTGGCCGTTCCAGCCCTCCGAGGACAACCCCGTCCAGGGGCCCGGCGACCGCTGGGCGGGCTGGTACCTGACCGACCGGATCGAGGACCTCATCCGCAGCGGGCACCTCGTGGAGATCGGCGGGCCCGGCGGGGAACCGATCGGGTCCACCGGCCCGGACGGCGCCCCCGTCAGGCGCGACCCACCGGCCGGACCGACCGTAGACTGACCGTGATCGGAGGAACCACCCAGTGACCGACCAGCCCCACGACGCCGTCCCGCCGGAGGCCGGGCGCGCCCCGCTGCCGTACGACGAGGCGCGCTGCGAGGAGCTGACCGTGCGCCTCGGCCGGATCCTGGCGCGGCTCGCCCCCGAGGGATGGCGGCGCATCGACCTGAAGATCCTCATGCTGGCGGGCGTCAGCGACCTCGCGCTGACCGTGATCCTGCAGAACGGGGAGTCCCCGGAGGTCGAGCCCGCGCGGGAACTGACCGAGATCGCGGCCGAACTGCGGTCCCGGATGTACGTCCCCGGACGCGGCACGTGGTTCGGCCTGCGGTACCTGATGGACGCCCCGGGGTCGTACTGGGTCAGCTACAACACCGACTTCGACCCGCTGTGGGACCCGCCCCTCCCGCCCGAGACCTACGCGGGCGACCTGGCCGCGTTCCCCCGCGAGGAGCCCCATCTGCCCGGCTGGCTGCGCGAACGGCTCCAGCAGGTCCCCGGAGGCGCCCGATGAGCCTCGACCCGAGGGGCCAGCAGGACCTCCTGGAGCAGGTCACCCAGGTCCTCGTGCACAGCCTGCCCGGCGGATGGCAGGGCGCCACGGTGATCCACCGGGCCCTGGGCTCGCACAGCGAGACGCTGGGCCAGTACTGGCTGCTCAACCGCCCGACCCCGCGCCTGCTCGACCCCCACCCCGCGCTGCCCGGCCTGTTCGCCCGGCTGCGTTCGGGGATGTACCGGCCGCAGGCGGGGACCTGGTTCACGGCCGTCTTCCGGCTGGACTTCCCGTTCGGCTACCAGGTCCGCTACGACCACGACGAGCCGGACTGGCGGCGGTCGGCGCCCCCGCCCGGCGCGTACGCCGAGGAACTGTCGATGCACCCCCGTTCCCCCGAGAACACACCCCCGTGGCTGCCCGCCCACGCCGCCCCGGAGACCGGAGGCGGCCGATGAACGAGTACTACCTGTACGAGGAGTGGCCGGTCGTCTTCGTCGAACCGCCCGGCGGCGGGCTCGACTGCCTGGCCATGGACGCCGCCACCGGTGAGTTCCGCCGCGAGATGCGCTACTACCGCGACATCCGGCAGAAGCTCGACGCCGACGTCGACCGGGTCTCCCGCGACGAGTTCGTCCAGTGGGTGGAACGGCAGCGCGGCCGACACGTCAAGGGCGAGGGCCCCGTCTTCGCCCTGTACGACACGATCCAGGCCATCCAGGACTCGGCGCGCGACGCCGGCCGCACCCTCACGGCCGAGGAACAGGCGCTCATCCGGACCCTGCGCATACGTACACACGCCCTGTTCGAGGAGGCGATCCGGGAACGCGGCGGCACCGGGGTCCCCACGGAGGACTGAGCACGGACACGGCACTGTGAGCCGAATGTTCCGTCAAGGTGCGGTAGTGCTCTCCTCCTGGTCACGTTCGGTGATGCGACGATCTCGGTAAGTCCTCGTCATCGTTTTCGTGCCCGGAGGTGCCCCGTGGGCCGTCGTCCCCATCGTCCCGCCGTCTGCCTCGGCCTGGCCGCCGCGGTCACCGTGTCCCTGGTCTCCGGGGCCGGCGCCGCGCGCGCCGACGTGGAGCCGCCCGACCGGATGGCCGCGCTGGGCGACTCCATCACCCGGGGCTTCCACGCCTGCGGCCTGCTCGCCGACTGCACCAGCCGGTCCTGGTCGACCGGCCTCGACAACGGCGTCAACAGCCACTACCAGCGCCTGCGGACCCGCAACCCCAAGCTCACCGTGCACAACGACGCGGCCACCGGAGCCAAGGTCGCCGCGCTGAAGGGCCAGGCCGAGCAGGCCGTCGCCCAGCGCGCCCAGTACGTCACGGTCCTGATCGGGGCCAACGACGCCTGCACCCGCACCGAGGCGGAGATGACCTCCGTCGCCGACTTCGAGACCCGGTTCCGCGCCGCCATGAAGACCCTGCGCGCCGGGGTGCCGGACGCGCGGATCTTCGTCGCCAGCGTCCCCGACCTGCGCCGGCTGTGGGCGGTGGCCAAGGACAACGTCGCCGCCCGCACCACGTGGCGCACCTTCGGGATCTGCCAGTCGATGCTCGCCCGGCCGCTGTCGACGTCGGCCGCCGACACCGACCGGCGGCGACGCGTCCGCCAGCGCGTCATCGCCTACAACGCCGTCCTGGCCGAGGTGTGCGCGGAGAACCCGCGCTGCCGCTACGACGACGACGCGGTCTTCTCCTACCGGTTCACCTTCAACCAGGTCAGCCGATGGGACTACTTCCACCCCAACACCGCCGGACAGAACGTGCTCGCCCGGGTCACCTACGCCAGGAGCTTCTGGCCCGCGACGGCCGGGGTCTCCTGAGGGCCCGCCCTCCCCGTCCCGAGGCGGGGCCGCTAGCGTCCGTGGGATGACAGGCATCACGCATCGCCACGTGGACGTCAACGGGCTGAGCATGCATGTGGCCGAGGCTGGCACCGGCCCGCTGGTGCTGCTGCTCCACGGATTCCCCGAGTGCTGGTACTCCTGGCGGCACCAGCTGGTGGCGCTCGCCGAGGCCGGGTTCCACGCCGTCGCCCCCGACCAGCGCGGCTACACCCGCACCGGCGGGCCCGCCGACGTCGCCGACTACACGATCCTGCACCTGGTCGGCGACGTCGTCGCGCTGGTCGCGGCGCTCGGGGAGGAACAGGCCGTCGTCGTCGGGCACGACTGGGGCGCCCCGGTCGCCTGGCACACCGCGCTGCTGCGCCCCGACGTCGTCCGCGGGGTCGCGGCCCTGTCGGTGCCGCACCGGCCGCGCACCTCCCGCCCGCCGGTCGAACTGCTCCGCGAGCAGCTCACCGACCGGTTCTACATGGTCACCTTCCAGGAGCCGGACGCGCCCGAGGCGGAGTTCGAACGCGACCTGCCCGAGACGTTCCGGCGCATGCTGTACGCGGCGTCCGGCGACGCCCCGCCCCTGATCCCGATCGTGCCCGAGGGCGGCGGGTTCCTGGACGTCTGCCCGGCGCCCGACCGGCTGCCCGGCTGGCTCACCGAGGAGGACATCGCCGTCTACGCCGCCGAGTACGCCCCCACCGGGTTCACCGGCCCGCTCAACTGGTACCGCAACCTGGACCGCAGCTGGGCGCTGACCGCCGCCTGGCACCGCGCCCCCATCACGCCGCCCGCCCTGTTCGTCGTGGGCGAGCGCGACATGGTCCTCGCCGCGCCCGGCGCCAGGGAACGGCTGCCGGAGATGCGCGACTACATCCCCGACCTGCGCGACATCGTCGTGATCCCCGGCTGCGGCCACTGGACCCAGCAGGAACGCCCCGAGGAGGTCAACGCGGCGCTGCTGACCTTCCTGCGCGGCCTCTAGCCCGGCCCGGGGCGGTCCGCCGGAAATGTCGGTGCCGCCCCCTAGGGTCGGGGCGTGAACCGCACGGACCGGTTGTACGCCATCGTCGAGGAGCTGCGGGCCAGCGCGCCGCGCCGCCGCACCGCGCGCGAGCTGGCCCAGCGCTACGAGGTCAGCGTCCGCACCATCGAACGGGACATCGCCGCCCTCCAGCAGGCCGGTGTGCCGATCTACGCGGACGTCGGGCGGCGCGGCGGCTACACCCTCGACAAGGCGATGACGCTCCCGCCGCTGAACTTCACCCCCACCGAGGCGGTCGTGGTCGCCGCCGCCCTCGGCCGCCTGGAGGGCACCCCGTTCCCCGAGGCCGGCCGCTCCGCCCTCGCCAAGATCATCGGCGCGATGCCCGAACGCGACGCCGCCGCCGCCCGCGAGCTGGCCGCCCGGATCCGCCTGCTGCGCCGCGCCGACGAGGAGCCGGTCCGGGTCTCCCCGCTGATCGAGCAGGCCATCGTGGCCCGCCGCGTCGTCCGCATCCGCTACGAGGACCGCAACGGCGCCTGCACCGAACGCGAGGTCGAGCCCATCGCCGCCATGGCGGGCGCCTACTGCTGGTACCTGGTGGGCTACTGCCGCCTCCGCGAGGACACCCGCGTCTTCCGCGTCGACCGCATCCGCCACGCGGCCCTCACCGGCCTGTCCGCGCCGCCCCGTCCCGCCGACCCCGCCCACTGCCACCCCGACTACGTCACCCTCGCCCCGTCCCTGTGACCCCGGGCCTCACCCGCCGACGTGCGTGGCCGGGGAAGTCCGTGGGGCAAACACCGACAGGGGGTTGTCGCGGGGTGGCGGGAGGCTCGTGGGTGTCCGATGAAGGCGCTCGCGAGGAGGAACAGGCATGACGACGGCACCCGCGTACAACACGGTGGCGTGGTTCCAGGTGGGGACCGACGACCCCGACGCGGCCAGGCGGTTCTACGGGCGGCTGTTCGGGTGGTCCTTCACCGCCGACCCGGCGGGGGAGGGGCGGTACGACCTGATCACCTACCCCGGGGCGGACGGCCCCAGCGGGGGCGTCGCGCACACCGACGGCCCGGAGGGCAACCACGGGGTCTTCTACGTCCTGGTGGAGGACGTGGCGGCGGTCTGCGCGGAGACCGAGCTGGCGGGCGGCAAGGTGCTCGTCCCGCCGGTGACCATGGACGGGCTGGTGTTCGCCGACCTGCTGGACCCGGCGGGCAACCGGTTCGGCGTGTTCACCCCGCCCACGCCGTGACGGCGGTCCGGCGGTGGCCGTTCGCCGGTGGCCGGGTTACGCCTCCCCGCCGGTGCTGGACTCGGGGGTCTGGCCGGTGCCCGCGAAGATCTCGTCGATCGGGCGGTCCAGCCGGTACCGCTCGATCGCCTGGCGGAGCACGTCGGGCTTGACGTCGCCGTGCCGCACCAGCCGGGTCAGCACCGCCAGGGTGATCGACGCGGCGTCCACGTGGAAGTGGCGGCGCGCCGCCGCGCGGGTGTCGGAGAACCCGAACCCGTCGGTGCCCAGGGACGTGAAGTCCTGCGGCACCCAGCCGGCGATCTGGTCCGGGACGGCCCGCATGAAGTCCGACACGCCGACGACCGGGCCGGGCGCGCCCTCCAGCGTGCGGGTGACGTACGGGACGCGCTGCTCGGCGTCGGGGTGCAGCAGGTTGTACTCGTCGCAGTCGAGGGCCTCGCGGCGCAGCTCGGTCCACGAGGTGGCCGACCAGACGTCCGCGGCGACGCCCCAGTCCTCGGCGAGCAGCTTCTGGGCCTGCAGCGCCCACCGCATCGCGACCCCGGAGGCCAGGATCTGCGCCCGGGGCTGCTCCCCGTTCCAGCCCTCCAGGACCGGTGCGTCGGCGTACTTGTACAGGCCCTTGAGCAGCCCCTCGGTGTCCAGGCCCTCGGGCGCGGCGGGCTGCACGTACGGCTCGTTGTAGACGGTGAGGTAAAAGAAGACGTCCTCGCCGTTGGGGTGCTCCGGGGTGGAGCCGTACATCCGGCGCAGCGCGTCCTGCACGATCACCGACAGCTCGTACGCCCACGCGGGGTCGTAGTAGACGCAGGCCGGGTTGGTGGCGGCCAGCAGCGGCGAGTGGCCGTCGGCGTGCTGCAGGCCCTCACCGGTCAGCGTGGTGCGGCCCGCGGTGGCGCCGAGCAGGAACCCGCGGCCCATCTGGTCGCCGAGCGCCCAGATCGAGTCGCCGGTCCGCTGGAACCCGAACATCGAGTAGAAGATGTAGATCGGGATCATGTGCTCGCCGTGCGTGGCGTACGAGGTGCCCGCGGCGATCATCGAGCCCATCGCGCCGGCCTCGCTGATGCCCTCGTGCAGGAGCTGCCCCTCCTCGGACTCCTTGTAGGACAGCAGCAGCCGCCGGTCCACCGCGTCGTAGGTCTGCCCGTGCGGCGAGTAGATCTTGGCGGTGGGGAACAGCGAGTCCATGCCGAAGGTGCGGAACTCGTCCGGCGCGATCGGCACGAACCGGCCGCCGATGTCGGCGTCCTTGATCAGGTCCTTGAGCAGCCGGACGAAGGCCATGGTGGTGGCCACGTTCTGCTTGCCGGAGCCCTTCTTCAGCTCGCTGTACACCGCGTCGCCGGGCAGCTTGAGCGGCTTGGCGCGCACCACCCGCCGGGGCAGGTAGCCGCCCAGGGCCGCACGCCGCTCCCGCATGTACTCGATCTCCTCGGAGTCCTCTCCGGGGTGGTAGTACGGCGGCAGCTCGCCCTCCAGCGCCGAGTCCGGGATGTCCAGGTAGAGGCGGTCCCGGAACTCCTTCAGCTCGGCCTTGGTGAGCTTCTTCATCTGGTGGGTGGCGTTGCGGGCCTCGAAGTCGGGCCCCAGCGTCCAGCCCTTGATGGTGTGGGTGAGGATGACGGTGGGCTGGCCGACGTGCTCGCGGGCGGCCTTGAACGCCGCGTACAGCTTGCGGTAGTCGTGCCCGCCGCGCGACAGCCGGCGGATCTCGTCGTCGGACAGGTGCGCCACGATCTTGCGCAGCCGCGGGTCGTCGCCGAAGAAGTGCTCGCGGATGTACTCGCCGGACTCGACCGTGTAGGTCTGGAACTGGCCGTCCGGGGTGGTGTTCATCTTGTTGACCAGCACGCCGTCGACGTCCTTGGCCAGCAGCGGGTCCCAGTCCCGGCCCCAGATGACCTTGATCACGTTCCAGCCGGCGCCGCGGAAGAACGACTCCAGCTCCTGGATGATCTTGCCGTTGCCGCGTACCGGCCCGTCGAGCTGCTGCAGGTTGCAGTTGACCACGAAGGTCAGGTTGTCCAGCTCCTCGCGGGCGGCCAGCCCGATCGCGCCCAGCGACTCCGGCTCGCCCATCTCGCCGTCGCCCAGGAACGCCCACACGTGCGACCGCGAGGTGTCCTTGATCTTGCGGTTGTACAGGTAGCGGTTGAACCGGGCCTGGTAGATCGAGTTGATCGCGGTCAGGCCCATCGAGACGGTGGGGAACTCCCAGAAGTCCGGCATCAGCCGCGGGTGCGGGTAGGACGACAGCCCGCCGCCCGGGTGCGAGATCTCCTGCCGGAAGCCGTCCAGGTGCTGCTCGGTGAGCCGGCCCTCCAGGAACGCGCGGGCGTAGATGCCCGGCGCGGCGTGCCCCTGGATGAACACCTGGTCGCCGGAATCGCCGTGGTCCTTGCCGCGGAAGAAGTGGTTGAACCCCACCTCGTACAGGGACGCGGCGGAGGCGTAGGTGGCGATGTGCCCGCCGACGCCCAGCTCCGGGCGGTTGCCGCGGGAGACCATGACGGCCGCGTTCCACCGGATGTAGGCCCGGATGCGGCGCTCGACGTGCTCGTCGCCGGGGAACCACGGCTCCCGTTCGGGCGGGATCGTGTTGATGTAGTCGGTGCTGCGCAGGCCGGGAACCCCGACCTGCTGCTCGCGGGCGCGCTCCAGCAGCCGCAGCATGAGGTAACGCGCACGGGTCCGGCCCTCGGTCTTGAGGACCGTGTCGAGCGATTCCAGCCACTCCCGGGTCTCGTCAGGATTGACGTCCGGGAGCTGGCTCGGCAGCCCGTCGCTGATGATCGAAAAGCGTTGGCGTCCGGAAGCCACGGGGTCCCCTCTGTGCTTACCGTCTCGGTCTGGGGGCGGCGGCCGACGGTCGTCGGTGGTCACCGTCCCTAGACCATGGTCGTCTGTTATGACGGCTAACGCATCTCTACTCTACGGTAACTATTTTCGCCGGTCAGGGCGGTGACGTGCGCCCGGCCGGGGGAATGCTCCCCACTGCGGACCGGCGCCGCGCCGATGCGCGCGGAACGGACGCCGCGGGACCAGCGGCGGGAACGTCGGCGAACCGTCATCCGGACAACACACCAGGGAGCAAGGCGGCGCGACGGCCGCGGGAAGGTGAGTGATGCAGGCGACAGTGGGCGACCGGCTGCACGTGCACGGCAACACCGTGGGCCAGCCGGATCACAGCGGCGAGATCATCGAGGTACGGGGCGAGGGCGGCGGGCCGCCGTACGTGGTGCGGTTCGACGACGGGCACGAGCGTCTCGTGTTCCCCGGACCCGACGCGGTGATCGAGCGCGGCGGCGCCACGGAAACGACCCCGGCACCCTGACCGTCGATCCGGTCGCATGCAGTCGCGTGTCAGGTCTTGTACCGCCTCGCGGCTGCCGGTCGAGACGTCGATGACGCGCGACTGCATG
>DATADI010000106.1:0-2598 GCA_036258615.1 Thermomonospora sp.
GCGCTGTTCCAGTGCTCGGGGTCCTCCAGGCTGGAGACGTAGAATCCGCGGAGCACCAGGTGCAGGATGTCGGCGACGAACGCGGCGTCGGCCGCCCCCGCCTCGCGAGCGGCGTCGATCACCGGCTCGCGGGCTCTGCGGGCATCCTCCCGGAGGGCCTGCAGCGCCTCCGAATCCGGCCTGCTGCGGCCGAGGATCTCCAGGAAGAGCCTGCGCAGCACCTGGTCGTCGCCGGTGGTCGAGCACGCCCAGCGGGCGATCGCCACCAGCCGTTCCCGGTCGGCGGTGCCCGCGACGGCCTCGTCGGCGTCCGTGGCCCACGCCTGGAGGGCGTGCTCGACGGCGTTGCGCAGCAGCGCCTCCCGGGTGGGCAGGTAGTTGGTGACGAGCGTCGTGGACCCGCCGATCCGTTTGGCCACGGCCCGGATGGTCACCCCGTCGAGGCCCTCGTCCGCCACGATCCGCAGGGTCGCGTCGGCGATGGTCGCGAGGCGCTGGGCGATGTCGATCTCCACGGGCATGGCGGCAGGGTAACGGCGGACGACCGGAGATACAACACCGTTGTACATCAGCGTTACATCACGTACTGTCCTCCGCATCGCCGCACGCCACCGGTGTTCCGGCACGGCGCGCCCGTACGTTTCGCCTAGGAGCAGGCATGGAACTCTGGCAGTTGCCCGCGACCGAGCTCGCGGCCGGAATCCGCACCCGGGAGATCTCGGCGGTCGAGGCCGTGCGGTCCTGCCTCGGCCGGATCGAGGACGTCAACCCCGCGCTGAACGCCCTCGTGGACGTCCGTCCCGAGGAGGCGCTGGCCGAAGCCCGCCGGGCCGACGCGGCGGTGGCCGCCGGGGAGCCCCTCGGCCCGCTGCACGGCGTGCCGGTCTCCACCAAGCTGAACACCGCCCAACGCGGGGCCCTGACCAGCCACGGCCTGCGGGCCGCCGCGACCGCGACGGCCGGGGACGACGACGCGTGCATCGCCGCGCTGCGCGCGTCGGGGTCGGTGTTCCTGGGACGCAGCAACGTCCCCGCGTTCTCGCTGCGCTGGTTCTCGGCCAACGACGCGCACGGCCGGACCCTCAACCCCTGGAACCCCGACCGCACGCCGGGCGGCTCCAGCGGCGGGGCCGCCAGCGCCGTCGCGGCGGGCATGACCCCGGTGAGCCAGGGCAACGACATCGCCGGGTCGATCCGCTATCCCGCCGCCTGCTGCGGCCTGGTCGGCGTCCGCCCGACGGTCGGCCTGGTCTCCAACTGGAGCGCGCCCGCCGACATCGACCTGGAGCTGCCCCTCACCGCGCAGGCGTGGGCCGTGCACGGCCCGCTCACCAGGACCGTGGCCGACGCGCGCACCGCCCTGGCCGCGATGACCTCCCCCGACCTGCGCGACCCGTTCGGCATCCCCGCGCCGCCCCGCCCGGCCCCGGCGGCGGGCCCGATCCGCGTCGGCATCGTCCGCGACATCGGCTTCGCCAAGCCGCACCCCGCCGTGAACGACGCGGTCGACACGGCGGCGCGCCGGCTGACCGAGGCGGGCTACCAGGTGGAGGAACTGGACCTGCCGCTGCTCGCCGAGGCGGCACGCCTGTGGGCGCTCCTGCTCACCGAGGACCTGCGGCTCGCCCTGCCCGTCATGCGGCAGCTCGGGGACGAGGCGCTGCGCGTCAACCTGGAGCGCAACTTCGAGTTCGCCGCCGAGCTGTGGGGCGAGGATCCCGGCGTCACCGCCTACATCCAGGGATGGGCCCGGCGCGCGACCCTCATCACCCGGCTCCAGGAGATGCTCGGCACCTCCCGGATCCTGCTGACCCCCGTCTCGGCCGAGCCACCGTTCGAGCAGGACGCCGACATCACCGACCCGGTCCGCGCCCGGAGCCTGTTCGCGGCCCAGTGGCCGATGATCTCGGTGCCGGTGCTGGGCTTCCCGGCGGTGGCCGTGCCCACCGGGGTGGCCGACGGCCTGCCCACCGCCGTCCAGCTCGTCGGCGGGCGCTTCACCGAGGACCTCCTCCTCGACGCCGCCCAGGCGATCGAGGACCGCGCGCCCCGCCTGACCCCGGTGCCGGCACCACCGGCCTGAGCGGCGCGCGATATCCTGGATAAGGAATATCTAGGAACTGCGGAAGGGGGCGTCCGTCATGGCGCACACCATCATCAACCCCGCCGGTCTGCACGATCCGGTCGGGTTCGGCTACAGCCACATCGCCGTCACCTCGGGTGACCTGGTCCTCATCGCCGGGCAGTACGCGTCCGACGCGGAGGGGAACGTCGTCTCCGGGGACTTCGCCGAACAGGTCGACCGGTCGCTGGCCAACCTGGACACCGCCCTGCGGGCGGTCGGGCTGGGCTTCGAGGACGTCGTGCAGCTGCGTACGTTCATCGTCGACCACGACGCCACCAAGCTCACGACGCTCGCCGGGGCCATCGGCAGGATCTGGGGCGGCCGTCCTCCCACCCAGACCCTCCTCGGGGTCGCCGCGCTGGCGCTGCCGGGCATGCTCTTCGAGATCGACGCGGTCGCCGTGAGCCGCTCCGGCTGACGGGTCACGCACCGTCGCCCCCGCGGCACGGCACCCCGGTCATGCCGAGGGCTCC
>DATADI010000107.1:0-2013 GCA_036258615.1 Thermomonospora sp.
CGATCTGTTTCCTCTACGACGTTGAGCGCAGCCCTGGTTGCGAAAGCGCCGCGTGGAAGGACGGCCGGCGTCGCTGCCCACCCAACTCCTGGCGGTGCTGCTGGCCATTCCGCCGACCTGCGCGCACAGCGGGGCCGCTACCCGGCCCGCTCCGTCGAAACATGTGATCGCCCGACGCCACTACCGCCCCCACCACCGACCGCGCCACCGCAATCCGCAGTATCGCCCGCTGGTGGTCCCGCCCGTAGGCAAGGAACCGCCAGTGCGAAGCTGACACCACATGATGCTCTCCCTCCTCGCCCACCAGCGCCGCTGCTGGCACCCGCCCGTCCGCTGTATCGGCGCACCCTGGTAACGACTGACGAGTCAGGGGCCGCGTTCCCACACGCCCGTCCGCTCCCGGAGCGGCTCGGCGGCTCGCCATGGCTTGGCGGCGGTGAGTGGTTGACGGTTCGGGCAGTCAGGGGACGGCCGGGGGCGGCAACTGTGATCACTGCGCCCGCGTCCCCTGCGGCTACCGGCGCAGCCACCTGGGTGCCGCCTTGGACGTCTGTACGTACATCCATGGCGTCCTTGACCATGCCCGCCGGACGACCCTAAGCGCCGAGAACAAGGGGTTGTGCGTCCGCTGGCACGACCGTGGCTGCAGCGCCCCCGGGAGCAGGCCCCGCCGAGGCCCCGCGTCCGGCGGTCGCCCCCCGGGTTAGGATCCGGGGCTGCTCGCTGGGCTGGGATCTGGGGCTGCTCCCCAGGCTGGGATCCGGCGCTGCCCGCGGGGCTGGGATTCGGCGCTGCTCGCCGGGCTGGGATCTGGGGCTGTCCGCCGGGCGGGAGTCCTGCCGAACGAGAGGGCGTCGCCGCCGTCGTGTCGATGGCTGGGGTGGTCAGTCGGGGCGCCAGTGGCCGGAGCGGTCGCGCTTGACGGCGCTGCGGCGGCGCTTGTTCTCCAGGCGGCGTTCGTGGACGCGGCGGCTGGGCTTGGTGGGGCGGCGGGTCTTCGGGGGCGGGGCGATGGCGTCGGCCAGGAGGGCGGCCAGGCGGGTGCGGGCGGCGTCCCGGTTGCGCTGCTGGGAGCGGAACTCCTCGGCCCTGATGGTGAGGACGCCGCCGGTGAGGCGGTTGGCGAGTCGTTCCAGGGCGCGGCGCTTGAGGGGGTCGGGCAGGGACGGCGAACCGGCCACGTCGAAGGACAGCTCGGCGGCGGTGGCGCTGGTGTTCACGTGCTGCCCGCCGGGACCCGAGGAACGGGAGAAACGCCAGCGCAGCTCGGACTCCGGGATGGCGACCGAGCCGCGGACGTGGATGACGGCGGACATGAACCGGATTATCCCCGGAGCCTGCGGATCATGTCGCCTCGTTTTCCGCCGGCCCGGGTGGAGGTGAAAGGGGCGAGGATGCGGGGGTCGGGGGAGGGAGGGTCAGGACCAGCCTGCGGAGCGGATGGCCTGGAGGGCTTCGCGGCGGGTGTCGCCCTTGAGGACGTCGATGTAGACGCCGCCGCGTAGGTGGGCGGTCTCGTGCTGGAGGCAGCGGGCGAAGTAGCCGGTGCCCTCCACGTGGACGGGGGAGCCGGTGGCGTCGACGCCCTCCACGACGGCGTGGGAGTACCGGGGGGTCGGGAAGTTGAGGCCGGGGACCGACAGGCAACCCTCGCGGTCGGTGACGGTGTCGCCGTCGGCGGAGACCAGCGTGGGGTTGATGACGTGGCCGACGTGGCGGCGGCCCGTGTCGTCCTCGCAGTCGTACACGAAGATCTGGAGGGAGACGCCGATCTGGTTGGCGGCCAGCCCGACGCCCTCGGCGGCGTACATCGAGGCGAACATGTCGTCGATGAGGCGCTGGAGGGACGCGTCGAAGGTCCGTACGGGGTCGCACTCGGTGCGCAGGACGGGGTCACCCAGCCGCCGGATCGGCCGCACGCTGCCGCGGCCCTTCGTCGAAGTGGTCACGGACCAAGCCTAGTGAATGCCGGACGGCGCCCCCGCCGCACGGAACGTGCGGTGAGGGCGCCGC
>DATADI010000108.1:0-4509 GCA_036258615.1 Thermomonospora sp.
CCCGCGCGCTGGCCCTGTCCCTGGAGGGCCTGGCGGCGGCGTCGGCCGCACCGAGCAGCAGGGCCGCCAGGCGTGCGCGTCCGGGGTCGCCGGACAGGGCCGCCGCACCCGCCAGGCCCTCCAGGGACAGGGCCAGCGCGCGGGGCTCCGCGAGGGAACGGGCGATCTCCAGCCCGGCGAGGTGGCGGGTCGTGGCCTCGGCCGCGTCGCCGCGGAGTTCGGCGACGAACCCCAGCTCGGCCCAGAGCAGGTGCTCGCCCGCCGCCGAGGACACCCGCCGTTCGCGCAGGCCGAGCAGGTGGGTCTCGGCGGTGTCGAGGTCGCCGGAGCGGCGGGCACCGAGCGCCAGGCCCATCAGGGCGTGGACCTCGCCGTAGAGGTAGCCCTGCTCGACCGCCTGCCGCCGGGCGCGTTCGTGCAGGTCGCGGGCACGGTCCCAGTCCTGGGAGAGGAGCGCCAGCCGGCCCAGCCCGGAGTACCGGGCGGAGACCTCCATCGCCAGGTCCAGCTCCTGGGCCATCCGCAGGCCCTCGTTCTGGAGGCGGGCGGCCTCGGCGTAGTCGCCCCTGATCTCCGCCAGCGTGGCCAGCGGGGACACGGTCTGCAGCTCGCCCCAGCGATCCCCGAGGTCGCGGAAGACCTCCGCGCCGCGCCGCCCGTCCCGTTCCGCGCCGTCGAGGTCGCCCCTCACCAGCGCGCACATGGCCCGCAGCGCGAGCGCGGCGGCGACGCTCCAGCGGTCACCGGAGGCGATCACCAGGGCGCGGGCGTTGACCTCTTCGGCGGCCCTGGGGTCACCGGCGTGGAACAGCCCGTGCGCGAACAGCCAGAGCGCCCGGCCACGCCGCTCGGGGTCCTCGATCCCGGCCTCGGGGCACGACCCGGTCGCGGACCGGTCACCGGTCAGCAGGGCGAACGCGTTGTGCAGGACCTGCGGTTCGGCGGCGTCGGGGGCGACGGCGAGGACCTCTGCCAGGGCACGGCGGCCCTCCCCCAGCCTGCCGCGCAGCAGCCACCACCAGGCCAGGGCCGTGGCCAGGCGCACCGCCGCACTGCCTCCGGCGCGGCGGGTCGCCTCATCCAGCGCCGCTCGCAGGTTGGCCGCCTCGGCGTCGAGGCGGCCGAGCCAGGCCCGCTGGTCCGCGCCGCGCAGCTGCGGCTCGGCCCGTTCGGCGAGGTCCAGGTAGTAGCGCAGGTGCCGGTCCCGGACGGCGGCGTGGTCGTCCTCGTGCAGGCGTTCGGCGGCGTACGCGGCGACCGACTCCAGAAGCCGGTACCGGGGGCCCGCCGGGCCGTCCACCATGACGACCAGCGACCGGTCCACCAGCCGGGTCACCAGATCCAGGACCTCGTCAGGGGACACGCCGTCACCCGCGCACACCGCCTCGGCGGCGTCCAGGGTGCAGCCGTCGCGGTGCACGGCGAGGCGGCGGAGCACGGCGCGTTCCGGGTCGCCGAGCAGGCCCCAGCTCCAGTCGATCGTCGCCCGCAGGGTCTGCTGCCGCGCGGGGGCGCCCCGCCGCCCGGAGGTCAGCACCCGGAAGCGGTCCTCCAGGCGCGCCGCCAGTTCCCGCACACCCAGGGCGCGGACCCGGGTGGCCGCCAGTTCGAGGGCCAGCGGGATGCCGTCGAGGCGACGGCAGATCTCCTCGACCGCCTCCCGGTCGGCGTCGCCGGACAGGTCCAGGGCGGCGGCCCGCTCGGTGAACAGCCGGACCGCGTCGGACGGGTCGAGCGGCCCCACCGGCACGACCGCCTCACCGGCCAGGCCGAGCGGCTCCTGGCTGGTGGCCAGGACGCGCAGCCCGGGGGCGGCGCGCAGCAGCAGGTCCGCGAGCGCGGCGGCGGCCTCGACGACGTGCTCGCAGTTGTCCAGGACGAGCAGCACACGGCGGTCGCGCAGGGCCGCGGCGAGCCGTTCGGCGGTCGCCGGTGCCCCGGCCAGCCCGGCCAGCCCGGACGGCCCGGCGGGCGCGTCGTCGCGGACCCCGAGCACCCCGGCGGCCACCTCCACGAGGTCGGCCAGGCCGCCGCGCTGACCGGCGAACTCCACCAGCCACACCCCGTCGGGGCCCTCCTCGCGGGCGATGCGGTCGGCGGCCTCGATCGCCAGCCGCGTCTTGCCGACGCCCCCGGGACCGGTCAGCGTGACGAGGCGCGCGGTCCCGAGCAGCCGCTTCACCCCGTCCAGGGAACGGTCACGCCCGACCAGCGCGGTGAGCGGGGCGGGCAGGTTCGACCGGGCGGGCGTCGCAGAGGCCGGAGGCGCAGGGGCCGGAGGCGCGGGCGCCGGGGTGAGGGCGGGGTCCTGGCGCAGGATCGCCTGATGGAGCCTGACGAGGTCCGGGCTCGGATCGACGCCGAGGTCGTCGGCGAGGCGGTCGCGCAGCTCCGCGTACGAGGCCAGCGCCTCGGTCTGGCGGCCCGCCAGGTAGAGGGCGCGGAGCTGGACGGCGCGGAGGCGTTCCCGCAGCGGATGGCGGGCCACCAGGTCCGCCAGCTCCCCGACGAGGAGGGTGTGGTCACCCGACTCCAGGCGGGCCTCGGCCTGCTCCTCCAGGACGGCCAGGCGTTGTTCGGTGAGCCGGTGCGCCGCCGTGCGGGCGAACTCCTCGTCGGCGACGTCGGCGTACGCGGGGCCGCGCCACAGGTCCAGCGCCTCGGTGAGCAGCGCCGCCCTGGCCCGCGGCTCGCCCGCCGACCGGGCCCGCGCGACCAGGGCGTGGAAGCGGTCGGCGTCGACCTCGTCGGCGGGGCCGAGACGCAGCCGGTACCCGGCGGGCTGGTACACCACCCGGTCACGGCCCAGGGCACGGCGCAGCTGGGAGACCTTGGCCTGCAGCGCGTTGGCGGGGTTGCCCGGCGGCTCCTCGCCCCACAGGTCGTCGATGAGCCGGTCAGGGGCGACCGGCCGCCCCTCGTGGACGAGCAGGTCGGCGAGCAGTGCCCGGACCTTGGCCTCGGAGACCTTCACGGGGTCGCCCCCGTCGTCCCAGACCAGGAGGGGGCCGAGCACTCCGAACCGCATCCCAGCACCGTACACAGCGCTGATCAGCGGGCCGTCAGCCGGTCGTCAGCTCCCCCGAAGCGCCTTCCGGCACAGTCGTCCCCAGCACCGAGAGAGGGGACCACGACCATGAACACCGCAGCCTCCGCCCGCCTGTTCGAGCCCGCCCGTCTCGGCGCGCTGCGCCTGCCGAACCGGCTGGTGATGGCGCCGATGACCCGCAACCGGGCGTTGCCGGACGGCGTCCCCGCGCCGATCATGGCCACGTACTACGCCCAGCGCGCCTCGGCCGGGCTGATCATCGCCGAGGCCACCACCCCGAACGCCGTGGGTCAGACGTACCCGAACATCCCCGCCATCTACGACCGGTCGCACGTCGCCGGATGGCGGCGGGTCACCGGAGCGGTCCGCGCCGCCGGGGGCCGGATGTTCCTGCAACTCCAGCACGGCGGCCGGATCGGGCACCCCGGCACCAGCGGGCACCTGCCCGTCGCGCCCTCCCCCGTGCCGCTCCCCGGAACGATCTTCACCGAGAACGGTCACCAGCCGACGGTGACGCCCCGGGAGATGACGGTCGAGGAGATCCGGGCGACCGTGGCCGACTTCGCCGACGCCGCCCGCAACGCGATCGACGCCGGGTTCGACGGCGTCGAGGTCCACGGCGGCAACGGGTACCTGCTGCACCAGTTCCTGGCCGGTGGCACCAACCACCGCACCGACGCCTACGGCGGGTCGGTCGCCGGGCGGATCCGGTTCGTCGTCGAGGTCGTCAGGGCCGTCGCCGCGGCCGTCGGCCCGGATCGGGTGGGCCTGCGCATCGCGCCCGGCGTGACCGCCAACGGCATGCACGAGGACGACGCCGACGCCGTCTACCCCGCGCTCATCGACGCGCTCGCCGACACGAGCCTGGCGTACCTGCACGTCGTGTTCGCCGTCCCGGACCGGCCTCTCTTCCAGCGGATCCGCCGGTCCTGGGAGGGGACGCTGATCGCCAACCCGATGCTGCCGTGGCCGACCCCGCTGCCCGAGGACGGCGGCCTCGGCGAGGCCGAACGGCTCCTGGCCGCCGGGGCCGACCTCGTCTCCCTCGGCCGCGCGTTCCTGGCCAACCCCGACCTGGTCGAGCGGTACCGCATCGGCGCACCGCTCAACCCGATGCGCGACGCGGGCCTGATGTACACGGGCGGAGAGACCGGCTACACCGACTACCCCACCCTGGCCGAAATCCCCGAACTCACCACCGTGTGACCTACTCGGGGAGGTCGCCGCCGTCGCTCAGGTGCAGGAGGGCGTTCAGGTGGCTGTCCGGGTCGGCGGTCAGCTGCTCGTAGGTGCCCTCCTCGGCGACGCGGCCCTCGTGGAGGACGACGATGTGGTCGGCGCGGCGGATGGTGGACAGGCGGTGGGCGATGACGAGGGTGGCCCGGTCCTGGGCGGCGGTGGCGAGGGCGTCGGCGAGCCGGGCCTCGTTCTCGGGGTCGAGGTTGGCGACGGCCTCGTCC
>DATADI010000109.1:0-20219 GCA_036258615.1 Thermomonospora sp.
GGGGTTGGGCGTTCCGGTGGTTATGGCGGAGGGGAAACACCCGGTCTCTTTCCGAACCCGGTTAGTTAAGCCCTCCAGCGCCGATGGTACTGCATGGGAGACTGTGTGGGAGAGTAGGACACCGCCGGAACAACATCGTGATGTTGGGGCCCGTGCCCCCCCTTTTTGCAGGAATCCCGTGATAGGGGTTTCTCGGAGGGGGGACGGGCCCTGACCCATATCCACCCACAAACCACCCCCCACTTTGCCTGTCGGGCGCTTCAGGCATCCACAGTCCCCGCCTACCTGCGCCCCACGGCCTGTGGCCATCAGGGTTGAGCCGGCCAGCCCCGCCCCGCGCCACGCCCACACACCCAGCCGCACCCCGACCCTTCTTCTTTGGGCCGTACGGTTCAGGGGCCCACAGTCCCGGCCCACCCGCGTCCACGGCCCGTGGCCACCGGCTCGTGCCGGCCAACCCGGCCGCGCTCCACGCCCACACGCCCGGCGCGGGGCTCGTCCGCATGACCCCACCCCACCCGGGGCGTGCCTGCGGGCATGGGCGGACCACACCCGTCACCACCTGGGTGGTCAGCTGCCCCACCTCATGGGGGATGCCGTAGGCGGTGAGGGGTTGTTGCGACGCGTTCGGGTGGGGCTCCAAGGCTCGTTGCCGCGGGGGTTAGTCGGGGGTGGAGGTCCGGGTCAGGGCGTCGTCGAGGGTTCGGGCCCACTGGGTCAGGAGGCGGGTGCGGCGGGGGGAGTCGTCGGTGAGGAGGGCGGCGAGGCCCAGGCCGCGGACCAGGTCGAGGGTGGCCTGGACGGTCTCGCGGACGCCGGGGACGGACTCGTCGGCGCCCAGGGCCTCGACGGTGAGGCGGTGGGCCTCGCGGCCCACGCGGGCCTCCAGGGGGAGGACCTGCGCCTTCAGCTGGTCGTCGGAGCTGGCGGCGACCCACAGTTGTAGGGCGGCGCGGAAGAGGGGACTGGCGTACAGGTCGCCGAGCATCATGACGACGTCGAGGGTGCTCGGGCGGCGGTCGGCGAGGGTGTCGAGGTGGTCGCGCATCTGCCGCATGCGGACCTCGGAGCCGTACTCGACGGCGGCGGTGACGAGCTCCTCGCGGGTGCGGAAGTGGTGCTGGGCGGCGCCGCGGGAGACCCCGGCGCGTTCGGCGACGACCGCGACCGTCGTGCCCGCCCAGCCGACGGAGGCCAGGCAGTCGATGGCGGCCTCCAGCAGCCGCCGCCGGGTGGCGCGGCTGCGGTCCTGGCGGGGCTCGCGGGATGGGGCCTGGGTCGTCAACTGGCGTCCTTCGTTCGGTCCGATGCCCTTTCGAGTGAACCAGACGCCGTCGGGAAAAAACAATCAAGCGTGATTGATTTTTTCGGTCCCGGCTGGCATCGTGCAGCCCATGACCCACGCGCAGGGCGTACCGCTGCGGATCGGCAACGCCTCCGGCTTCTACGGCGACCGCTTCGCGGCGGTCCGCGAGATGCTGGAGGGCGGGCCGCTGGACGTGCTCACCGGCGACTACCTGGCCGAGCTGACGATGCTGATCCTGGGCCGCGGGCGGCTGAAGGACCCCGGCGCGGGGTACGCCGGCACCTTCCTGCGGCAGATGGAGGAGACGCTCGGGACGGCCGTCGAGCGCGGCGTGAAGATCGTCACGAACGCGGGCGGGCTGAACCCGCGGGGGCTGGCGGACCGGCTCCGGGAGCTGGCGGACCGGCTCGGGCTGGCGGTCGCGGTCGCCCACGTGGAGGGTGACGACCTGCTGGGCCGGGCCAAGGGGCTGGGGTTCACCCACGTGCGGTACGGGGACCCGCTGACGGCGAACGCCTACCTGGGCGCGTGGGGCATCGCCGCGTGCCTGCGGGGCGGGGCGGACGTGGTGGTGACCGGGCGGGTCACCGACGCGTCGCTGGTCGTGGGGCCCGCCGCGGCCCACTTCGGCTGGGAACGCGACGCCTGGGACGCGCTCGCCGGGGCCACCGTCGCCGGGCACGTCCTGGAGTGCGGCACGCAGGCCACCGGCGGCAACTACGCGTTCTTCCAGGAGGTCGCGGATCTGGGCCACGCGGGGTTCCCGATCGCGGAGGTCCACGCCGACGGTTCCAGCGTCATCACCAAGCACGACGGGACGGGCGGTGCGGTCACCACGGAGACGGTCACCGCGCAGCTGCTGTACGAGATCGGCGGGCCGCGCTATCTCGGCCCCGACGTGACCACCCGGTTCGACACCGTCCGGCTGGAGCAGGAGGGCCCCGACCGGGTGCGGATCAGCGGCGTGCAGGGCGAGCCGCCGCCCGCAACGACCAAGGTGTGCCTCAACCACCTGGGCGGCTACCGCAACGAGGTGGCCTTCGTGCTCACCGGGCTGGACGTCGAGGCCAAGGCAGAGCTGGTCAAGGCGCAGATGGAGGCCGCGTTCGGGGAGGCGCGCCCGCGGCGGGTCGAGTGGGCTGTCATCGGCACGGCCCGCCCCGACGCCGGGACGCAGGGCGAGGCCACCGCGTTGCTGCGATGCGCCGTTCTGGACCCGGCCGAGGCGCCCGTGGGGCGGGCGTTCAGCGGCGCGGCCGTCGAGCTGGCCCTGGCCGGGTACCCGGGGTTCTCGATGACGGCACCGCCGGGCAAGGCCTCCCCGTACGGGGTCTACACGCCCGCCTACGTGGACAGCGCCGAGATCGAGCACGTTGCGGTGCTGCCCGGCGGCACCCGTACCGTCATCCCGCCGACGCGGCCCGCGTCGCCGCACGGCCCCCTGCCGCGGGACGAGGAGCCGCCGGACGAGCAGTTGCCGGAGCCGTACGGCGAATCGGGGCCCACCGTGCGGGTGCCGCTGGGGAGGGTCGCGGGTGCGCGCAGCGGCGACAAGGGCGGGGACGCCAACATCGGCGTGTGGGCCCGCACCGACCGGCAGTGGCGCTGGCTGGCGCACTTCCTGACCGTGGAGCGGCTCGGGGAGTTGCTGCCGGAGACCCGGGACCTGACCGTGACCCGGTACGTGCTGCCGCGTCTGCGTGCGGTCAACTTCGTCGCCGAGGGGCTCCTCCAGGAGGGGGTCTCCGCCTCGACCCGCTTCGATCCGCAGGGCAAGGCCCTCGGGGAGTGGCTGCGTTCCCGTCTCGTCGATCTTCCGGAGGGGATCCTGTGAGCGTCCTGACCAGCGCGCTCGACGTGCGCGGTCCCGAGTACCAGCGGCGCCGCGCGGCGATGCTGGCCAAGCTCGCCGACCTCGACGCCGAGCACGCCAAGGCCCTGGCGGGCGGCGGCGACAAGTACGTCCAGCGGCACCGCAAACGGGGCAAGCTGCTGGTCCGGGAGCGGATCGAGCTGCTGCTGGACCCCGACTCGCCGTTCCTGGAGCTGAGCCCGCTGGCGGCCTGGGGGACCGACTTCCCGGTCGGCGCGAGCATCGTGACCGGCATCGGGGTCGTGGAGGGCGTCGAGTGCCTGATCGTCGCCAACGACCCCACGGTGCGCGGCGGGTCCAGCAACCCGTGGACGGTCAAGAAGAGCTTCCGGGCCTCCGACATCGCGCTGGAGAACCGGCTGCCGGTGATCAACCTGGTGGAGTCGGGCGGCGCGGACCTGCCGACCCAGAAGGAGATCTTCATCCCCGGCGGCCGGATGTTCCGGGACCTGACCCGGCTGTCGGCGGCGGGGATTCCGACGATCGCGCTGGTGTTCGGCAACTCCACCGCCGGGGGCGCGTACATCCCCGGCATGTGCGACCACGTGGTCATGGTGAAGGAGCGGGCCAAGGTGTTCCTCGGCGGGCCTCCGCTGGTGAAGATGGCCACCGGTGAGGAGTCCGACGACGAGGAGCTGGGCGGCGCGGAGATGCACGCGCGGATCTCGGGGCTGGCCGACTACATGGCCGCCGACGAGGCCGACGCGCTGCGGCTGGGACGGCAGATCGTCCGGCGGCTCAACCACCGCAAGCAGGGCCCCGCGCCCGGTCCGGTGGTGGAGCCGCGTTACGACGCCGAGGAGCTGGCCGGGATCGTCCCGGAGGACCTGAAGACCCCGTTCGACCCGCGTGAGGTCATCGCCCGGATCGTGGACGGCTCGGAGTTCGACGAGTTCAAGCCGCTGTACGGGACGAGCCTGGTCACCGGGTGGGCGCGGCTGCACGGCTACCCGATCGGGATCCTGGCCAACGCGCAGGGCGTGCTGTTCAGCGCCGAGGCGCAGAAGGCGGCGCAGTTCATCCAGCTCGCCAACCAGGGCGACATCCCGCTGCTGTTCCTGCACAACACCACCGGCTACATGGTCGGCCGGGAGTACGAGCAGGGCGGGATCATCAAGCACGGCGCGATGATGATCAACGCGGTGGCCAACAGCACCGTCCCGCACATCTCGATCATGATGGGCGCCTCCTACGGGGCGGGCAACTACGGGATGTGCGGGCGGGCCTACGACCCGCGGTTCCTGTTCACCTGGCCGAGCGCCAAGTCCGCGGTGATGGGGCCGCAGCAGCTCGCCGGGGTCCTGTCGATCGTGGCGCGCGCCGCCGCCGAGGCCCGCGGCCAGGTCTACGACGAGGAGGGCGACCGGGCGATGCGGGAGATGGTGGAGACCCAGATCGAGGCCGAGTCGCTGCCGTTCTTCCTGTCCGGGCGGCTGTACGACGACGGGGTGATCGACCCGCGCGACACGAGGACCGTGCTGGGGCTGTGCCTGTCGGTGATCCACAACGCGCCGGTCCGCGGGGCCGAGGGCTTCGGCGTCTTCCGGATGTGAGGCGAATGATGATCGGGACTCTGCTGGCCGCCAACCGCGGCGAGATCGCCCGGCGGGTCTTCCGGACCTGCCGTGACCTGGGGATCGGCACCGTCGCGGTGTTCTCCGACGCCGACGCGCGGGCCCCGCACGTCCGGGACGCCGACCGGGGGGTGCGGCTGCCGGGCGCGGCGCCGTCCGAGACGTACCTGCGCGGTGACCTGGTCGTCGCGGCGGCGCTGGCCGCCGGGGCGGACGCGGTGCACCCCGGGTACGGGTTCCTGTCGGAGAACGCCGGGTTCGCGCGGGCCGTGCTGGACGCGGGGCTGGTCTGGGTGGGTCCGCCGCCCGAGGCGATCGAGGCGATGGGCTCCAAGGTCGCGGCCAAGAAGCTGATGGCCGACGCCGGGGTCCCGGTGCTGCCCGAGCTGGACCCGGAGGCGGTGACCGAGGCGGACCTGCCGATCCTGGTGAAGGCGTCGGCGGGCGGTGGCGGCCGGGGCATGCGGGTCGTCCGTACCCTGGCCGAGCTGCCCGAGGCGGTACGGGGGGCGGCGCGGGAGGCGCAGTCGGCGTTCGGTGATCCGGCGGTGTTCTGCGAGCCGTTGCTGACGGGCGCCCGGCACATCGAGGTGCAGGTCCTCGCCGACCGGCACGGCACGGTGTGGGCGCTGGGGGAGCGGGAGTGCTCCATCCAGCGGCGGCACCAGAAGATCGTCGAGGAGGCCCCTTCGGCGGCCGTGGGCCCGGAGCTGCGGGCGCGGCTGTGCGCGGCGGCGGTGGACGCCGCCCGCGCCATCGGGTACGAGGGCGCGGGCACGGTGGAGTTCCTGCTGGCCCCGGACGGGCGCTTCTTCTTCCTGGAGGTCAACACCCGGCTCCAGGTCGAGCATCCGGTGACCGAGTGCGTCTATGGCGTCGACCTGGTCCGGCTGCAGCTCGAGGTGGCCGAGGGGGCGGCCCTGCCGCCGGAGCCGCCCGCGCCGCGCGGGCACGCCATCGAGGTCCGCCTGTACGCCGAGGACCCGGCGCAGGACTGGCTGCCCTCCAGCGGCACCCTGCACACCTTCGAGGTCCCGGACGTGGACGCGCGGTTCGCGGTGCCGGGCTCGTACGGGCTGCGCCTGGACAGCGGTGTGGAGTCCGGCGGGGAGGTCGGCGTCCACTACGACCCGATGCTCGCCAAGGTCATCGCGTGGGGCCCGGACCGCCGGGCGGCGGCGCGCAGGCTGGCCGCCGCGCTGCGCGGGGCCCGCGTCCACGGGCTGACCACCAACCGCGAGCTGCTGGTGCGGATCCTCACCGACCCGTGCTTCCTGGCGGCGGAGACCGACACCGGGTACCTCGACCGGCATCGCCCGTTCGGCGACGGCCGGGGCGAGAGCCTGGCGTGCGCCGCCGACCTGACCGCCCCGCTCGCCGACGACGAGGCGGTCCGGCTGTCGGCGCTGGCCGCCGCGCTCGCCGACGCCGACGCCAACCGCCGGTCCGCCGCCGTGCTGGGCGGGTTGCCGCCGGGCTGGCGGAACGTCCCCTCGCAGCCGCAGCGCAAGGCGTACCGGGGGCCGGACGGCGAGATCGAGGTCGCCTACCGGTTCACCCGCGACGGCCTGGCCGCCGAGGACCATCCCGGCGTCGCCTGCCTGACCCTGGGGCCGGTCGTCACGCTGGAGACCGGCGGGGTGCGCCGCGACTTCGCCGTCCGGCGGGCGGGCGAGGAGGTGTACGTCGACTCCGACCTGGGGCCGGTGACGCTGCGGGCGCTGCCGCGGTTCGTGGACCCCAGTGCGCAGGTGGCGCCCGGGTCGATGGTCGCGCCGATGCCGGGCACCGTCGTCCGGGTCGAGGTGGCGCCGGGCGCGACGGTCGCGAAGGGGCAGCCGCTGGTGGTGCTGGAGGCGATGAAGATGGAGCACCGCGTCGCCGCGCCGTCCGCCGGAGTCGTCACCGAGCTGAACGCCAGTGAAGGGCAGCAGGTCGAGGCCGGTGCCGTCCTCGCCGTCATCACAGAGGAGACCCCCGAGTGAGCTTCATCGAATCCGAGGAACGGCGCGCCCTGCGGGAGGCCGTCGCCGAGCTGGGCGCCAAGTACGGGCCGTCCTACTACGTCGCCAAGGCGCGCGCCGGGGAGAAGACCGACGAGCTGTGGCGCGAGGCCGGCGCGCTGGGCTACCTGGGCGTCAACGTCCCCGAGGAGTACGGCGGCGGGGGCGGCGGGATCGGCGACCTGGCCGCGGTGTGCGAGGAGCTGGCCGCCGCCGGGTGCCCGCTGCTGCTGATGGTGGTGTCCCCGGCGATCTGCGCGACGATCATCGCCCGGTCCGGCACGGAGGAGCAGAAGAAGCACTGGCTGCCCCGGTTCGCCGACGGGTCGGTGAAGATGGCGTTCGCGATCACCGAGCCGGACGCCGGTTCCAACGCCCACCGGATCACCACCCAGGCCCGCCGCGACGGCGACGGCTGGGTCCTCAACGGGCAGAAGACGTTCATCTCCGGGGTGGACGAGGCCGACGCGGTGCTGTTCGTCAGCCGTACCGAGGACCAGAAGGGCAACCTGCGGCCCTCGCTGTTCATCGTGCCGACCGACACGCCCGGCTTCACCTGGACGCCGATCGAGATGGAGATCGTCTCGCCGGAGAAGCAGTTCGTGTGCCACCTGGACGACGTGCGGCTGCCCTACGAGGCGCTGGTGGGCGACGAGGAAGGCGGGCTGCTCCAGCTGTTCGCCGGGCTGAACCCCGAGCGGATCATGGCCACCGCGATGGGCGCTGGGATCGGCCGGCTCGCCCTGTCCAAGGCGGTCGCGTACGCCAAGGACCGGCAGGTCTTCAAGGTGCCGATCGGCGCGCACCAGGGCCTGGCGCACCCGCTGGCCGCCGCGAAGGTGGAGCTGGAGCTGGCCCGGCTGATGGGGCAGAAGGCCGCCTGGCTGTACGACTCCGGCGACGACCTGGGCGCGGGCGAGGCCGCCAACATGGCCAAGTACGCCGCCGCCGAGGCCGCGATCCACTGCGTCGACCAGGCCATCCAGACCCACGGCGGCAACGGGCTCACCACCGAGTACGGCGTCGGCATGCTGGCCGGGGTGGTCCGGCTGATGCGGATCGCGCCGGTCAGCCGGGAGATGATCCTGAACTTCGTCGCCCAGCACTCCCTCGGCCTGCCCAAGTCCTACTGAGACCCGGCCGCCCGGACCGGCTCGGCGGGGCCGGGGGCCGGTCCGGCGGCGGGCCGGGCGTCGCGCGGACGGACCGCCCCGGCCAGCACCGTCATGACCACGACCACACCGGTGATCATCGCGAACGCGGCCGGGTAGGACAGCGCCCCGGCCGTCCAGCCGGTGACGGCGGGGGCGGCCAGCCCGGACAGGTAGGTGATCGTCGCGACCCCGGCCACGCCCTCCCCGGCGGTGGCCCCCGCGTTGCCCGCCGCCACGAACACCAGCGGCACGACCGTCGCGACCCCGACGCCGAGCAGCGCGAACCCGGTGATGCCGAGCGCCGGTGTCCGCGCGGCCACGACCAGCACCCCGCCCACGGCCGCCAGCACGCCCCCGTACCGCACCACCGCGACCGGCCCGAACCGCCGCACGAGCCGGTCACCGGCCAGCCGGGTCGACGCCATGCAGAGCATGAGCACCGTGTAGCTCGCGGCGGCCAACCCGGGGCCCGCGTCGGTCATCTCGGTCAGGTACACCGCGGACCAGTTGGCGCTTGCCCCCTCGGCGAAGGTCCCGCAGAAGCCGACGACGCCCACGGCCAGGATCGCCCGGCCGGGGAGGGCGAAGCGGCGCGGGGCCGGCGCGCCGGGAGCGGTCCGGTCCTCGAACAGGCCGCGCCCGGCCACCGCGCCCACGGCGAGCAGCGTCAGCGAGACGGCCGCCAGATGCAGCCGGGCGTCGATCCGCGCCTCGGCGGCCAGCGCCCCGGCACCCCCGCCGACCAGGCATCCGACCGACCACATCCCGTGCAGCCCGGACATGATCGGGCGGCGCAGGTGGCGTTCCACCGTCACGCCGTGGGCGTTCATCACCACGTCGAGCATCCCGGCGGTGCACCCGTACAGCAGCAGCGCCGGGAACAGCAGCGCCGCCACGGGCGCGGAGGCGGGCAGCGCGAGGGCCGCGCACCAGCCCGCCAGCAGGACGCGGGTGGCCCGGCGACCGCCCAGCCGGTGCGCCAGGCGGGTCGCCGTCGGCATCGTGAGGAACGCGCCGACGGTCGGGCAGAGCAGGGCGAGGCCGAGGACGCCGGGGCTGAGGTCGAACCGGTCCTGGATCCAGGGGATGCGCGTCGCCAGGGACCCGGAGACGGCTCCGTGCAGGGCGAACACGACGGCGATGGCGCGGTGGTGCGGATGCATGGCTCCAGAAACTAACAGGCAGCCTTCCTGATGAAAAGTCGTTATCCGCAGGGACCCTGCCTGTTGCGGGCTACCATGGCTCGCGTGAAGACGGCGACCCCGACCATGGCCCGCGCGATCAACGACCGGCTCGCCCTGGACCTGCTGCTGGAGCACGGCCCGCTGACCGCGCCGCAGCTGCGCGCCCTCACCGGCCTGTCCCGGCCCACCGTGTCCGACCTGATCGAACGGCTGCGCGCCGACGGGCTGATCGAGGCGGCCGGGGAGACCGGCGAGGACCGGCGCGGCCCCAACGCGCGGCTGTACGGCATCGTGGCCGGCCGCGCC
The DNA here is from genome assembly GCA_036258615.1 of Thermomonospora sp. GTDB lineage: Bacteria > Actinomycetota > Actinomycetes > Streptosporangiales > Streptosporangiaceae > Thermomonospora. The sequence goes on from DATADI010000109.1 coordinate 9,401, forward strand.
CACCTGGCCGGGGTGGACGTGCGGCGCGACGCCGTCCACGTGCGGGTCGCCGACCTCACCGGCCGGATCACCGGCTCCGCCACCCGGCCCCTGCCGCCGTCGCCCGACCTGGTCGCGCTCATCGCCGAGGCGGTCGCCGAGGCCGCCGGGGGCCGCGCGCTGACCACCGTCGTCCTCGGCGCCCCCGGCCTGGTCCACCCCCGGACCGGCCTGACCACCGACGGCGCCCTGCCCGGGTCACGGCCCGACCTGCAGCACGCGGTCCGCGACCGCCTGGGCGTGCGGGTGCTGCTGGAGAACGAGGTGAACCTGGCCGCCATCGCCGAGCACCGCCTCGGCGCGGCCGTCGGCCACGACGACTTCGCGCTGCTGTGGCTGGACGACGGCATCGGCGCGGCGGTCGTCCTGGACGGCCGCCTGCGGCGGGGCGCCTCCGGCGGCGCGGGCGAGGTCGGTCTCCTGTCCTTCGGCGGCGAGGACTACTGCGCCCTCCTGGAGCCGCGGGCCGTCGAGGGCCTCACCCAGGACGCCGTCGCCGACCGCATCGTCCAGGGCGTCTTCACCCTCGTCGCCGTGCTGGACCCGGGCCTGGTCGTCCTCGGCGGCGCGCTGGGCCGCGCGGGCGGCGACACCCTGGCGGCGCTGGTCGGCGAGCGGCTGGCCGCGCTGTCCCCGGCGCCCACCGAGGTCCGCGCGAGCACCCTGGAGGGCAACATGGTCCTGGAGGGCGCCGTCCTGACGGCCCTGGACCTCACCCGCGACACCGTCTTCGGCTAGGGCCGCGACCCCTCGGCGGGCCTTACCGGGTACCGGTAGAGTGCGTCGGGAGGAAGATCGATGACCCCACGGACCGACGCCGACGAGCTGGTCGAGCAGCCCAGGATCCCGCTGAGCCGGAGGCGGGTGCTGCGCGCGGCCGTGGCGCTCGCCGACCGCGACGGCCTCGACGCGCTCACCATGCGCCGGCTCGCGCAGGAGGTCGGGGCCGAGGCGATGTCGCTGTACCACCACGTCGCCAACAAGGAGGCGGTGTTCGACGGCCTCGTCGAGGTGGTCCTCGGGGAGGTCATGGCGGCGGTGGAGGAGGTCGAGGCCCCCTCGCCGGAGGAGGACTGGAGGGCGGCGCTGCGCTTGCGGATCCTCGCGGCCCGGGAGGTCTTCCTGCGTCACCGCTGGGCCCCGCAGGTGCTCGAGACCCGCACCACCACGAGCCCGCTGGTCATCGCCTACTACGACCACGTCGTCGCCATCCTCCGGGCGGGCGGGTTCTCCTTCGACCTGGCCCACCGTGCGCTGCACGTCCTGGGCAGCCGCGCCCTCGGGTTCACCCAGGAGCTGTTCCGGCCTGACGGCGCCGCCACCGCGGACGCCGAGGCCACCGTGATGATGGAGCGGATGGCCGACCGGTACCCCAACATCGTCGGGATGCTGGCGGACGCCGTCCACGACGACCCGGACGGCACCCTGGGCTTCTGCGACGACCAGTTCGAGTTCGAGTTCGCCCTCGACCTGATCCTCGAAGGGCTGGAGCGGCGCCGCGCCGCCGGTTCCTGACGTTCTCCGCCTGCGCCCGAGCCTCCTTCGGTCCTGCCCTTGACTCCCTTACGTCGTACGATAACCTTACGACGTACGACAGTCTTACGTTGTACGACACATCTCCCCGGCGGGGCCCCCGCCGAAAGGAAGGCGCCGTGAAAGCCTGGAGCTGGGATCGCTACGGCCCGCCCGACGTGCTGACTCTCAAGGACGTCGCCGAACCCCGCATCGCCCGCGACGAAGTGCTGGTGCGGGTGCGGGCGGCCTCCGTCAACCCCTACGACTGGCGTCACCTGCGGGCCCACCCGAAGCTGGTGCGGCTGAGCATCGGCCTGCGGCGGCCGAAAGCGGGCCTGGTCCTCGGCGCCGACCTCGCCGGTGTCGTCGAGCGGGTGGGCGACGAGGTGACCGGCCTGCAGCCCGGCGACGAGGTCTTCGGGGAGGTCCGGCTGGGCGCCTTCGCCGAGGCGGTCGCCGTCCCGTACGACCGGCTGGCCGTCAAGCCCGCCCATCTCACGTTCGAGCAGGCGGCGTCGGTGCCGATGGCCGGGCACACCGCGCTGCAGGGCCTGCGGGACTCAGGAAGGATCACCGCCGGGCAGCGGGTCCTCGTCAACGGGGCCTCCGGCGGCATCGGCACGTTCGCCGTCCAGCTCGCCAGGACGTTCGGAGCCGAGGTCACCGGCGTGTGCAGCACCCGCAACGTCGACCTGGTCCGTTCGCTGGGCGCCGACGACGTCGTGGACTACACCCGCGAGGACTTCACGCAGCGGAAGGGACGCTACGACCTGCTCATGGACATCGTGGGCGACCGGTCGCTGGCGGAGCTGCGGCGTCCCCTGACCTCCCGGGGGACGCTCGTGATCGTGGGCGGCATCGCCTCGCCGCGCGGCGGGTTGCTCGGCCCGGCGGCGCAGATGCTCCGCGGGGCCCTGGCCTCGCCCTTCGTCGGCCAGCGCATCGCCAGCGTCCAGTGGAAGCCCAACTCCACGGACCTGCGGTTCCTGGCCGGCCTCATGGAGAAGGAGCGGCTCGCCCCCGTCATCGACCGGACCTACCCGTTCGCCGAACTCCCGGAGGCGCTGCGGTACATCGAGGGCGGCCACGCCCGGGGCAAGGTCGCCCTCACCCTCTGATCGCCTGCCGGGCCCGCGCCAGCAGGGAGTCGAGTTGCGCGGGGAGGGGATCGGCGGCCGACAGGCGGTTGTCGATCTCCCAGTGGGGCACGGGCGGCGGGACGCCGGGACGCATGCGGGTGAGGAAGGCGTCGAAGGCCGTCAGCTTGCCCGTGTCGCGGGGCAGGCCCCGGGCGGTGAGGCGGTGGCGGAGGGTCTCCGGGTCGGTGCGGATCCACACCAGGTGCACCGGGGGGCCGCCGAGGTCCTCGACCCAGGCGCGCCACCGCCCGGCGTCGTGGATCTGGGTGGTGAACGGGGCGCTCAGCATCACCGGGCAGCCGTGGGAGCGGACCTCGCGGGTCGCGGCGACCATCCCGGTGTACTCGTGCCGCTTGACGTGCTCGTCGTACCAGGGGCCCTCGCGCTCGCCGGGGTCGCGGCCGTGGGCGGCCAGGGTGGCGGCGACGAACGGGCCGTACAGGGTGTCCTTGTCGAGCAGGGCGGGCACCGGGTCGAGCCGGGCCAGCAGGCCGTCGGCGACGGTGGACTTGCCGCCGCCGGGCGGGCCCGCCACGACCCAGACGGCGGCGGGGCCCCGGGACCTCACGCCGGGATCCGGAGGGTCCGGGTGGCCAGGCGGGCGATGCGTTCCTCGTCGACCTCGTGGCCGATGCCGGGCTGGGTCAGCGGCACGCCCACCACGCCGCCGGACGAGCGGACCGGCGGGGTCACGAAGGCGGGGCCGCCCGCCGGGTCGGTGACGTCGCTGGGCAGCGTGCAGCCCGGCAGGCCCGCGATGGCGACGGCGGCGGCCTGGCCGATGCCGAACGCGCCGGAGCCGCCGCACCACACGTCCCAGCCCGCCGCGTAGGCGCGGTCGTGCGCGCCGCGCGCGGCGGTCAGCCCGCCGAACCGGCGGATGCTCAGGTTGAGGGCGCGGCCCGCCTCCTGGCCGATCGCGGCGTCCAGCATGTCGAGGTCGCCGATCCGGGGGCACACGGCGGTGGTGAGGCGCTGCTGGAGCCGGGCGTGGGCGGCCAGGTCGTCGGCCGGGAACGGCCGCTCCAGGGCCAGCAGCCCGTAGGCGTCCAGCGCCTGGAGGGCGTCGAGGTGCTCGGGCGACTCGGAGTAGGCGGCGCCCGCGTCGGCCACCACCGCCAGGGCCGGATAGGCGGCGCGCAGCGCGCGGAGCGGCTCGATGTCCCAGCCGGGCCGGACCTTGAGGGTGACCCGGGTGTGGCCGCTGCCGACCGCCTGGTTGACCCGGGTCACCAGGGTCTCCACCAGGAAGGGCTCGGTGTCGATGCGGGCGCCCGTCACGATCGAGGTGCGGGTGCCGCCCAGCGCGTGCGCCAGCGGCAGCCCCCGGGACCTGCACCACAGGTCCCAGCAGGCGATGTCGACGGCGGCGGCGGCCGGGCGGGTGCCGAACTCCGAGGTGGCCGAGACGTCCTCGGGCCGCTCCCACTCCAGCCCCAGCAGCGCCGGGGCCAGCCGCTCCTCGATGTCGGCCCAGGTGGTGTCGGCGGTCTCGGGGAAGGCCGCCTCGCCCCAGCCGACCGTGCCGTCCTCGGCGGTCAGCCGGACGAGGACGCTCTGGGGCCGCCGCCCGCGCGGCATGGCCACCCTGAAGGCCTCGCAGCCCAGGACACGGGGCACCGGCACCGCCCTTCCGTTCGTTCCACCCGTCCCCTCCATGATCCCCCCTCCGGAGGACCGAAACGGCCGCGGGCGGACCCGGACGGGGCTCAGCCGGTGGCGCCCCCGGGGGCGCTGAGCGCCCGGTCGACCAGGTCGGCGGCCCGCTCCAGGTCGGTGACCGGCGCGATCCGGTCGGCCCAGGTCCACCAGAACCAGCGCTCGTCGCCCGCGGGGCACAGGATCGTTCCACAACGGGCGGGGTCGGAACGGTCCAGCACCTCCAGCCGGGGCGTCCCCTCGGTGACGATCATGGTGAGGAGCCCCCGGCCGGCCAGGGCCCGGCCGAGGTCGTCCAGGTGGGCGAGGGCGGTGCGCTCGTCGCTGATCGTCCGTGCCATCGGTTCCCCCATACGCCGTGATGTGCCGTACGTAGAGATAGGACGCGCGCCCGGCGACCCCGGTTTGCGCGGTGAAGGAGTCCTCACCACCGCGCCATGCCCCTCCGCGTGCCAAGCAATCGCTTGGTAGACTTCCGGCATGACCGCCGTACCGCCCCCCGCCTACCCCCCGGGCCGCGCCCTGCTCGACGGCCGGGTCGTGGTCGTCACGGCCGCCGCCGGAGCCGGGATCGGCGGCGCCACCGCCCGCCGCTGCCTGGAGGAGGGCGCCCGGGTCGTGCTCGGCGACGTCCACGAACGGCGGCTGCGGGCGTCGCTGGAGGGCCTCGCCGGAGAGTTCGGCGCCGCCCGGGTCGCCGCGCTGCCCTGCGACGTCACCGACGAGGACCAGGTCCGCGCCCTGTACGCCACGGCGGTGGACCGGTTCGGGCGGCTGGACGTCGCGGTCAACAACGCCGGGCTCGGCGGCACCGACGACCTGGTGGACATGACCGACGAGCGATGGCACCGGATCCTCGACGTCACCCTCACCGGCACCATGCGCTGCACCCGCGCGGCGCTGCGGCTGTTCCGCGAGCAGGGCGGGGGAGGGGCGATCGTCAACAACGCGTCCGTCATGGGCTGGCGCGCCCAGCGAGGGCAGGCCCACTACGCGGCGGCCAAGGCCGGGGTGATGGCCCTGACCCGCTGCGCGGCGCTCGAGGCCGCCGCGTTCGGCGTCCGCGTCAACGCCGTCGCGCCGTCCCTGGCGATGCACCCGCACCTCGTCAAGGTGACCTCCGCCGACCTGCTGGCGGAGCTGACCCGCCGGGAGGCGTTCGGCCGGTACGCCGAGCCGTGGGAGGTCGCCAACGTCATCGTCTTCCTCGCCTGCGACCTGTCGTCGTACATGACGGGCGAGGTCGTGTCGGTGAGCAGCCGGCATCCCTGACCCTGGAGGAGCCGCCGTGGCCGAGTCCTACATCATCGACGCCGTCCGCACGCCCGTGGGACGGCGTGGCGGGGGCCTGTCGGGCGTCCATCCGGCCGACCTCGGCGCGCACGTGCTGGCCGCGCTGGTCGAGCGGACCGGCGTGGACCCGGGCGCGGTCGACGACGTGGTGTTCGGATGCGTGGACGCCATCGGCCCCCAGGCCGGGGACATCGCCCGCACCTGCTGGCTGGCCGCCGGGCTGCCCGAGCACGTCCCCGGGGTCACGGTGGACCGGCAGTGCGGCTCCTCCCAGCAGGCGGTGCACTTCGCGGCCCAGGCGGTCATGTCCGGCACGGCGGACCTGGTCGTCGCGGGCGGGGTGCAGAACATGTCGCAGGTCCCGATCGGCGCGGCGATGACCGCCGGGGAGCCCCTCGGGTTCGCCGAGGGCCCGTTCGCCGGGTCGCGCGGATGGCGCGCCCGGTACGGCGACCGGGAGGTGTCGCAGTTCGCGGGGGCCGAGCAGATCGCCCGCGAATGGGACCTGTCACGCGAGCGGATGGAGGAGTACGCCCACCGCTCGCACCTAAGGGCGATCGCCGCGATCGACGGGGGCGCGTTCGCCAAGGAGATCGTCCCGCTGGAGGGCGTGGCGACCGACGAGGGCCCCCGCCGCGACACCTCCCCGGAGAAGATGGCCGCCCTGAAGCCCCTCGTCGAGGGCGGCCGGCTCACCGCCGCGCTGTCGTCGCAGATCTCCGACGGAGCCGCGGCCCTGCTGGTCGCCTCCGAGCGGGCCGTCCGCGACCACGGCCTCACGCCCCGCGCCCGCGTCCACCACCTGTCGGCCCGGGGCGAGGACCCCGTACGGATGCTGTCGGCCCCCATCCCGGCCACCCGCCACGCCCTCGCCAGGGCCGGGATGCGCCTGGACGAGATCGACGCCGTCGAGATCAACGAGGCGTTCGCGTCGGTGGTGCTGGCCTGGCTGAAGGACACCGGCGCCGACCCCGCGCGCGTCAACCCCTGCGGCGGCGCGATCGCGCTCGGCCACCCTCTCGGCGCCACCGGGGCGCGGCTGATGACCACCCTGCTGCACCACCTGGAGCGCACCGGCGGCCGGTACGGCCTGCAGACCATGTGCGAGGGCGGCGGCCAGGCGAACGTGACCATCATCGAACGCCTCTGACGATTGATCGCCGCAGCACGGGTAGGGCCTTCCGCACGCACCGACGACGGAAGGGGGAGGCCATGACCGAGCACGATCCGCGCTCGCGGTTCGAGGACGAGGGCATACCCGATCTGCAGGACGGCACGCCGCAGCAGCAGTGGGCCGAGGACCCGCAGGAGATGGCGCTCCCCGGCGACCGCCCGGTCGGCGTGGACCAGTACGGCACCACGGCCGAGGAGCACACCTCCGGCGAGCCCCTGGACCACAAGCTGGCACGGGAACGGCCCGACGAGGGCGTCGAGCAGCCCGACACCTCCGAGACGGCCGGGCGCATCGTCGAGGAGGACGAGGGGGCGCGCCCCGACCGTGAGAAGGACGCCGTGGCGGGCGACGTCGGCCCCGACGCCGGCGGGTTCACCGTCGAGGAGGACGCCATGCGCGTGGAGGAGGGCTGACCCGCCCCGGCCCGCCCTCGGCCGTCAGATCAGGACGGGCAGGCCTCGTCGAGGGAGACCGGCTTGGCCTGCGGCGAGGCGGTGCTCGGCGTCGGTGCGGGGGAGCGGCGCACGCCCTTGGGGGCCCGTGAGGCCGAGGGACGCGCGGACGGCGACGCCGTGGCCCGGCCCTCGCTGACGGCGATGGCCCGGGTGGTCAGCGAGCGGATCAGGGCGAAGTCCGGGCTGCCCGTGCTGATCAGCGGCGGGACGAACTGCAGGCTGCTGATCTTGGCCCCGTCGCGCATCTTGCCCGACAGCCGGACGAACGCCGGCAGCAGCTCGGCCGGGATGTCGGTGGAGACCGCGCGGCGGGCGGCGGCGGCCAGCTGGTCGAACCGGGTCAGCACCCGGCGCGGGTCGGCCTGGCGGGCCACCGCGCGCAGCAGGCACTTCTGCCGCCCCATCCGGACGTAGTCGTCGCTGTTGGTGCGCGAGCGCCCGTACCAGAGGGCCTCCTTGCCGGACAGGGTGCGGGTGCCCGCCTTGACGCGCCCCTCGCTCATCCGGCCGTACACGATGTCCTCGGGGACGGTCAGCCGGACGCCGCCCATCGCGTCGATGATGTCGGCGAAGCCCTGCATGTCCACCAGGATGTAGTAGTCGACGTGCTGCCCGATGATGCCGCCGAAGGTGCCCTTGAGCAGCTCGGGGCCCCGGCGCTCCTTGGGCACCCCGGGGACCACGTCGGGGTGGTTCTCGGCGTACTCGAAGACCTCGTTGAGCAGGCCGGGGCTCTGCGGGCCGTCGCCGGTGAAGCCGTAGGGGAACCGGTCGCGGGCCGGGCCCGGGGGCATCGGGAAGTTCTCCAGGTTGCGCGGCAGGCTCAGCAGCACCGTGTCGCCGGTCTCGGTGTCCACGCTGGCCAGGGTCATGCTGTCGGTGCGGACCCCGACCCGGTTGGGCCCGGCGTCGCCGCCGAGCAGCAGCACGTTCACCCGGCGGCGGCCGTTCCAGGGGTCGTCCTCGTCGATGTCCCGGCCGCCGGTGCCCGCCTGGAAGATGTTCGACAGCGTGTCGTTGGTCACCTGGCCGAGATGCGCCGCCCACACCAGCGGCAGCGCCACCAGCACGCACAGCACGGCCACGGCGGTCGCCCCGGCGGTGCGGGTCACCGCGGTCAGCCCGCCCGGCCGCACCAGCGTGTACGAGCGGATCACCACCGCCGCCCACAGCACCCCGACCACCAGCAGGCCGATGGTGATCCGGGTGAGCCACTCGGACTGCACCGCCATGGTCTCCAGGCTGTCGCGGAACGCGGTCACCGCCACGACCACCACCGCCACCAGCGCGGTGAACAGGGCCATCAGCAGCGCCCCGGCGACCCGGCGGCCGGCCCACAGGTGGGCCACGCCCCAGACCAGGCCGGAGGCGAGCGTCAGCGCCAGCGCGCGCGGCAGGCTCCGCGCCGCCCGGCGTTCCCGGCGGGCCGCCTCGGACGCGGCGCGATCACCGGCCGCTCTCCTCGCCATGTCAGCTCCGATCCCCCACGCACGGTGAAATAAGCCACCGCCTACCTACTGGACGCGCAAGACCGGTTGACGGGTTGCGTGGTGAACGACCGAACGCGAACTGTCACCGCACTAGGTGCACGTGTGACCAAGAATACGCAATTCGGCGGGTACCTCACCGCCCGGCCCCGAACCTTGATCATCCAGAGGCCGGGACGGCGGGTCACCAGCTCGTGGACAGCGGCATGCCCTCGGCGTAGCCCGAGGAGCCCTGCACCCCGACCAGTGCGCGGTCGTGGAACTCCTCCAGGTTGCGGGCCCCGGCGTAGGTGCAGGCGCTGCGCAGCCCCGCGACGATGGAGTCGACCAGGTCCTCCACGCCGGGGCGCCGCGGGTCCAGGAACATGCGGGAGGTGGAGATCCCCTCCTCGAACAGGGCCTTGCGGGCCCGCTCGAACGGGGAGTCCTCGGCGGTCCGCAGCCGTACCGCGCGGGCCGAGGCCATCCCGAAGCTCTCCTTGTACAGCCGGCCGTCGGCGGCCTGCTGGACGTCGCCGGGGGACTCGTACGTCCCGGCGAACCAGGAGCCCACCATCACGTTCGCGGCGCCCGCCGCCAGCGCCAGGGCGACGTCGCGCGGATGCCGGACGCCGCCGTCGGCCCAGACGTGACGGCCCAGCCGGCGGGCCTCGGCCGCGCACTCCAGCACCGCCGAGAACTGCGGCCGCCCGACGCCGGTCATCATGCGGGTGGTGCACATCGCGCCGGGGCCGACCCCGACCTTGATGATGTCGGCGCCCGCCTCGACCAGGTCGCGGACGCCCTCGGCGGTCACCACGTTCCCGGCCACCACCGGGACCCGCGGGTCCAGCCCGCGGACCGCCGCCAGCGCCGTGATCATCTTCTCCTGGTGGCCGTGCGCGGTGTCGACGACCAGCAGGTCGGCCCCGGCCTCCAGCAGCGCCTCGGCCTTGCCCGCCACGTCGCCGTTGACCCCGACGGCGGCGGCGACGCGCAGCCGCCCGCCGTCGTCGGTGGCGGGGGTGTACAGGGTGGCGCGCAGCGCGCCGGTCCGGGTCAGGATGCCGGTCAGCCGCCCCTCGGCGTCGACCACGGGGGCCAGCCGGTGCCCGCGGTCGTGCAGGCGGCCGAACGCCTCCTGCGGGTCGACCGTGTCGGGCAGCGTCACCAGGTCGCGGGACATGATGTCGCGGAGCTGGGAGAACCGGTCCACGCCCGCGCAGTCGGCCTCGGTGACCACGCCGACCGGGCGGTCGTCCTCGACCACGATGACCGCGCCATGGGCGCGCTTGTGCAGCAGCCCCAGCGCCTCGCCGGCGGTGCTGCCGGGGGTCAGCCGGATCGGGGTGTCGAACACCAGGTGGCGGCGCTTGACCCAGCCGATCACGTCCGCCACGACCTCGACCGGGATGTCCTGCGGGATCACCGCGATCCCGCCGCGGCGGGCGATGGTCTCGGCCATCCGGCGGCCGGACACCGCGGTCATGTTCGCCACGACCAGCGGGATCGTCGTCCCGCTGCCGTCGGCGGTGGCCAGGTCGACCTCCAGCCGGGACCCGACCGCCGAGCGGCGGGGGACCATGAAGACGTCGTTGTAGGTCAGGTCGTGAGCGACGCGCTCACCGTTCAGCAACTGCACGGCCGTAGTTCACACCCATCTCGTCGGAGCCTTCAGTCTAGAAGCTCCGCGCGGGTGCCCCGGCGTGCCGCCGGACGCGCGGCCCCGCGGCATGACAGGGCCCTGACCGCCGGGTGAGATCAGGCTTACGTTACGGGGTCTCCTGACCGTCTTGTGAAGTTCCGCATGCCCTACGGCGAGGGCTGATCGTGAGATTTCACCGGACTTCGGGTTACCTCTTGACGAAAATGCTGCAACATTGCACTTTTCTTACAAGTGCCTCAGGCGGTCGGCCGTCCCCTCGAACGAGGCGACACGTGAACACCGGGTTCCGCCACCTGACATGCATGCGTCGCTCCCGGTGTTCACGTGTCGCCTCGTTCGAGGGGACGGCCGACCGCCTGAGGCACTTGTAAGAAAAGTGCAATGTTGCAGCATTTTCGTCAAGAGGTAACCCG
>DATADI010000110.1:0-4071 GCA_036258615.1 Thermomonospora sp.
CGGCCGTGGGCGGTGCCCGGGGCCCTGGCGGCGGCCGTCGTGGCGATCGTGCTCGACGGCGGGGCCGACCTCGGCGGCGCGGCGCTGCTGCCCGTCGTGGAGCCGACCCTGCCGCGCTGGGAGCCGGCCGCGATGATCGGCATCGCCCTGCCGCTGTACCTGGTGACCATGGCCTCGCAGAACGTGCCGGGCATGGCGGTGCTCGCCGGCTACGGCTACCGGCCGGACCTGCGCCCGATCCTGCTGGCCACCGGGACCGGCAGCGCCGCCGCCGCCCCGTTCGGCGGCCACGCGATCAACCTCGCGGCGATCACGGCGGCGCTGGCGGCCGGGCCCGACGCCCATCCCGACCCCGCGCGCCGCTGGATCGCCTCGGTCACCGCCGGGGCCGGCATGATCGCGCTCGGGCTGGGCGCGGGCGTGGCCACCGCGCTGGTGCTGGCGTCCCCGCCGGTCCTGATCGAGGCGGTCGCCGGGCTGGCGCTGCTGGGCGCGCTCGCCTCGGCGGTCGGCGCGGCCGTCGCCGACCCGGACCGCCGCGAGGCAGCCGTCGTCACCTTCGCGGTCACCGCCTCCGGCGTGACGATCGCCGGGGTCGGCGCCGCCTTCTGGGGCCTGCTGGCCGGGGCCGCCCTGCTGCTGTCGCACCGCCGCCGACCGGCCCGGACCCCCGAGGAGGCCCCTGCCGTGACGCCCTCCCGGCCATAAGGAGATACTTACGGTCATGAACGTCGGTGACGTGGTGGACGACTTCGAACTGCCCGACGAGACCGGGACCCCCCGGACGCTCGGCGGGCTGCTCGCCAAGGGGCCGGTGGTGCTGTTCTTCTACCCGGCCGCGATGACCCCCGGCTGCACCGCCGAGGCGTGCCACTTCCGCGACCTGGCGGCCGAGTTCGCCGAGGTCGGGGCGCAGCCCGTCGGCATCAGCGCCGACCCGGTGACCAAGCAGCGGGAGTTCGCGGGCAGGCACTCCCTGGGGTACCCGCTGCTGAGCGACGAGGACGGCGTCGTCGCCCGGCGGTTCGGCGTGCGGCGGGGCTTCGCGCTGGCCCCGACCAAGCGCCAGACCTTCGTGATCGGCACCGACCGGCGGATCCTGGAGATCGTCAAGAGCGAGATCCGGATGAGCGTGCACGCCGACCGCGCGCTGGCCGCCCTCAGGACACGACGGGCAGGATGACCGCCGAGGGGCGGCCGGGCTCGTGGAAGACCTCCTGCCGGGCCGCCAGCCAGGCCGTCTCCGCGCCCAGCGGCTCGCCCGTGCCGGAGTTGCGCGCCACCCGGGGATAGGCGCCGCTGCACACCTGCACGCGCACCCGGTGCCCTGGCCGGAACCGGTGCCCGGCGGGCCACAGCTCCACGGTCACCTTCCGCACGCCGTCCCCGTCGGGCTCGGCCACGCCCGGCCGCAGCCGCCGCATGCCCTCGCACAGGTTCAGCGACACCCCGTCGGGCGCCACGTCGCACAACCGCACCACGACGTCCGTGTGCGCCCGGTCCGAGCGCACGTACATCTCCGCCCGGACCGGCCCGATGATCTCCATGCCGTCGTCCAGCGGCGGTGAGGTGAAGGTCAGCACGTCCCGCCGGGCCTCCAGCCGCCGCTGGTCGGCCGGGGAGCAGTCGCCCAGCAGAGCGGGCCCGCTGATGCACGGCGTCGGGTGCATCGGGTCGTACCGGTAGGCGTCCGGCGCGGAGGCGGGCGGCCCGTCGGGCGACAGCGCCCCGTCCGGCTGGAGGTGCCAGCGCCGCTCACCGACCCCCGGCACCGGCCACCGGGGGAAGTCGCGCCACTCGCCGGCCCCGGTGACGTACAGCCGGACGGGCAGCTCCCGCAGCTCCGAGGGGTCGTCGAGCAGGTGGGCGCGGAACCACCTGAGGGACTCGCGCAGCGAGTCGCGCATCAGCCGGGGCTCGGAGTGCCACCACGGGCCGATCGTCAGGTACGGGTCGCGGCCCGCCGCCCGCAGCGCCGCGTAGTCCTCCAGCTGCCAGGGCAGGAACACGTCGTACCAGCCGCCGGTCATGTTCACCGGGGCCGCGACCTCGGTCACCGACGGGCTGAAGTCGCGCCTGTCCCAGAACGGGGTGTCGGGGCCGTTGGCCAGCAGGTCCTGGAAGAACCGCACCGGCCCGCCGGTGGCCAGCGCGTCCAGCTCCGCCAGCGGGCGGCCCGACAGCGCCGCCCGGCGGGCCCGGCGCGGCGACAGCACCCCGGCGGTCAGCCCGCCGAGCGGCGTCCGCAGCCGGGTGGTCAGGTCCACCCAGGTCAGCGTGGACTCCAGGGCGAACCCGCCGCCCAGGTTGATCGCGTCGCGGAACTGCGAGGCCGTCACCTGCATCGACAGGGCCCGCAGCTCCGGCCCGGCCTCGGCGGCCACCGCCCACTGCACGTACCCGAGGTAGCTGGGGCCGTGCATGGCGAAGGTGCCGCCGAACCACGGCTGCTCCTTCAGCCAGGCGACCGTGGCCAGCCCGTCCTCGCGCTCGTCCAGCGGCGCGAACACGCCGCCCGACCCGAACCCGCCGCGCACGCTCTGCACCACGGTCTGGAACCCGTGGGTGGCGAACGCGTACCCGCACATCAGCCCGAACGGCCCGCGCCGCCCGTAGGGCGAGCGGACCAGGATCGTCGGCGGGCGGTCCAGCCCCACCGGCGCGTACCGGTCGGCCAGCAGTGTCACGCCGTCCGGCGCGGGCACCGCCAGGTCACGGTCCACCGTCACCCGGTGCGGGCCGTGAGGCAACCGCAGCGCCCCGGCCCCCAGGCGCCGCATCAGTCCCGAACCCCCCATTTCACCCAGGCTACCCGGCTCCGGCGGACCGCCCGTGGAGTGTGCTTCCGCTCGCTACGATCGAGCCGATCACCAATCCGACTTTCTCTACAGAACGGAAGAACGTGCCTGATCCGGTGGAATGGGGACGGGTCGTGGTGGGCGCCGTCGTGGTGGCGTCCGCCGTGCTGGCCGGGGTCGTGCTGCGGACGCTGCTGACCCGGCTCACACAGCGCGCCGAGGGCACCCGCTGGGCGTGGGACGACCTGCTGGCCCGGCTGCTGCGCGACCTGGCGGTGGTCCTCAGCACCGCCGCGGGCCTGTGGGCCGCGGTGCTGACCGTGCGGTTCCAGCCCGGGGTCCGCGAGGTGATCGCCTCGGTGCTCATCGCGGTGATCATCATGGCGGTCACGCTGGCCAGCGCCCGGCTGGCGGCCGGGATCGTCACCTCCGTCGCGCTCGGCCGCTCCGGGGTCGCCCAGTCGGTCACCATCTTCGCCAACATCACCCGCGCGGTGGTCCTGGTGGTCGGCACGCTGGTGCTGCTGCAGAGCATGGGCGTGTCCATCACGCCGATGCTCACCGCGCTCGGCGTCGGCGGCCTGGCGGTGGCGCTGGCCCTGCAGGACACCCTGGCCAACCTGTTCGCCGGGGTGCACATCCTGGCCTCCAAGACCGTCGAGCCCGGCGACTTCGTCCGGCTCAGCAGCGGCCAGCAGGGCAACATCGTCGACATCAACTGGCGCAAGACCACCATCCGCACGATGGACGACAACCTCGTGGTGGTGCCCAACGCCCGGTTCGCCGACGCCATCCTGACCAACTTCCACCAGCCCGCCCAGGACATGAGCATCCTGATCCCGGCCAAGGTCGGCTACGGCAGCGACCTGGAGCGCGTGGAGAAGGTCACCGTCGAGGTCGGCCGCGAGGTGATGACCGAGGTGGAGGGCGGCGTGCCCGACTACCAGCCGCTGGTGCGGTTCCACACCTTCGGCGAGTCCAGCGTCGACTTCACGGTGATCCTGCGGACCCGCGAGTTCAACGACCAGTTCGTGGTCCAGCACGAGTTCGTCAAGCGGCTGCACGCCCGCTACCGGGCCGAGGGCATCGAGATCCCGGTGCCGGCGCGGACCATCGTGCTGGCCGGGGACCGCGGCCCGCTCGGCGTGTGAATTCCTACCGGTTTGGTTGACTTTTCGCCCGGGGGTCGGCCATGATCACCTTTCGTCCCCCGTCCCGGACGTGCGAGGAGTCGCCGTGCCCAGCCGCCGCCAGTTCCTGACCGGCTCCGCCG
>DATADI010000111.1:0-4398 GCA_036258615.1 Thermomonospora sp.
CCGGCGCCCGCCCCACCCGGCGTTTTCACGTCCGTACGCGGCGGGTGGCGTGGTGGACGGTGAGGAGCGCGGCGAGGACGAGGACGGCGGCGAACCACATGACGCTGGTGGTCGAGACGCCGTCCACCAGGCGTCCCCCGAGGAGGGACCCGAGGGCGATGGAGATCTGGAAGGTGGTGACGATCAGCGCTGAGCCCGCCTCCGGCGCGTCGGGGACGGCGCGGAGCATCCACGTCTGGAAGACCACCGGGACGGCCCCGTACCCGATGCCCCAGGCGACCAGGAGGAGCGTGGCGCGGCCGGTGCCCTCGCCGACGAGCGGGATGAGCACGACGGCGCCGCCCAGGAAGGCGAGGGCCAGGGCCGTGGAGCCGTACGGGAGGCGGGAGACCAGGGCGCCGACCGCGAAGTTCCCGGCGACCCCGGCGAGGCCGTAGACCAGCAGCAGCGTGCCGACCAGGTCCTCGTCCACGCCGGAGACGTCCTCCAGCACGGGCCGGACGAAGGTGTAGGCGGCGAAGTGCGCCACCACGACCAGCGCGAGGCCCAGCGTGCAGGCCCGGACGGCGGGACGGCGCGTCAGCAGGCGGGGGACGTCGGCGGCCCGCATGGTGTGGGTGGCGGGCAGCGGTGGCAGCACCACCAGCAGCGCGACCAGCACCACCAGGCACAGCACGCCGACGGCCGCGACCGCCGTGCGCCAGCCGGTGGCGTCGCCGAGCAGGGTGCCCGCCGGGACGCCGACCACCGAGGCCAGCGCGATCCCGGACATGATGATCGCGGTGGCCCGGGGCACCGCCGGGGCCGGGACCAGCCGCAGCGCCATCCCGGCGGCCAGCGCCCAGAACCCGCCGAAGGCCAGGCCCGCCGCCAGCCGCGCCACCAGCAGCACCGCCACGTTCGGCGTCGCCGCCGCCAGCAGGGTCGCCACGGCCAGCAGCCCCATGCTGGCGGTCAGCACGACCCGGCGGTCGGTGCGCCCGGCGGCCACCAGCGGCGCCGCCACCGCCCCGACCAGCCCGCAGGCCGTCATCACCAGGCCCATCACCCCGTCGGACGCGCCCAGGTCCGCGCCCATCGCGGTGAGCAGGCCGACCGGCAGCATCTCGCTGGTGACCAGCGCGAACGTGCCGAGGGACAGCGCCGCGACGGCCGCCCAGCGCGCGACCGTAACAGGAGTCAACGTCATTTCGGACATGACAGCCAGCCTGTCCGGGGCCCCGGGCCGGAACAACGACGAAGCCCTGATGCTTGGATTAGCCAGGTTCATCGATGCGGAGGCGGAGGCGATGGCGAACCTCGAGATCCGGGAGCTGGAGTGCTTCCTGGTGCTGAGCGAGGAACTGCACTTCGGGCGGACCGGCGAACGGCTCTACCTCTCCCAGGGCAGGGTCAGCCAGCTGCTGCGGTCCCTGGAGTCCCGGATCGGCGCGCCGCTGTTCGAGCGCAGCAGCCGCCGGGTCCGGCCGACCCCGCTGGGCGAACGGCTGCTGGCCGACCTGCGCCCGGCGTACCAGGCGATGCACCAGGCCCTTGAGCAGGCCCGCGCGGAGGCCAGGGGTGTGGCGGGCGTGCTGCGGGCCGGGTTCGTCGGCACCCCCAACGAGGCCGTGATGACCACGGTCACCGCCTTCCAGGAGGGCGGCCACGGCTGCGAGGTCGAGGTGGTGGAGCTGCCGCTGTCGGACCCCCTCGGCCAGGTGCGCGCCGGGGAGGCGGACGTGGCGTTCCTGTGCCTGCCGGTGGACGAGCCCGACCTCGTCGTCGGCCCGGTGTTCGCGCCGCAGCCCCTCGTGGTCGCGGTCGCGAGCGGGCATCCGCTGGCCGGGCGGCCGGTCGTGGACGTGGAGGACCTGGCCGACCACGCGATGATCGACATCGCCGAGCCCGCACCCCGCTCCTGGCGGGAGCTGTTCTCCCCGCGGGTCACGCCCGGGTGCCGGCCGATCCCGCGCGGCCCGGTGGTCGGCACCCTCCAGGAGGCGCTGTCGATGATCGCCGCCGGGCGGGGCGCGATGCTGTTCTGCGCGCCGACCGCCGCCTACCACGGCCGTCCGGACACCACGTTCGTGCCGGTCCAGGGGCTGCCGCCGTCCTCGTTCGGGCTGGTGTGGCGCAGGGCGGGCGAGACCGCCCGGGTACGCGCCTTCGCCCGCGCCGCCGCCCGGGCCGCCCAGGCCACCCGGGCCGCCCGCGCCGAAGTCCGGCTGGCGGTGCCCGCGTGATCGTCGACGCGCACGTCCACCTGCTGCCGGGGCGGCTCGGCGCGAAGGTGAGGGAGATCTTCGACGCGTTCCTGCCGGGGGTCATGGTCTATCCGAACGACCACGCCGCCGTCCTGGCGGCGGCCTCCGGGGCCGGGGTCGGCGAGGTGTGGCACCTGCCGTACGCGCACAAGCCGGGCGTCGCGGCGGGGCTCAACGAGGCGAGCGCCCTGCTGGCCGCCGCGCCTCCCCACCCGTCGGTGCGGGTGGTGGGCGGGGCGACCGCGCATCCGGGCGACGACGATCCCGAACGCGTCGTCGGCGCGGCGATCGACGACCTCGGGCTGCGGGTGCTGAAACTGCACTGCTCGGTGGGCGGTTTCCGGGCCGACGACCCCGGTCTCGACGCGATGTGGCGGCTGGTGGAGCGCCGCCGCGTGCCGGTCGTCGTCCACGCGGGCCACGAGGTCAGCGGCCGTACGCAGGGGGCGGAGCTGGCGGCGCTGGAGAACGTCGCCCGGCGGCATCCGGAGGCCCCGCTGATCGTCGCGCACACCGCGCATCCGGCGACCGGGGACGCCATCGCGCTGATCGAGCGGTACGCGAACGTCCACGCCGACCTCACGCCGGTGGTCACCGAGCGGGTGGAGGTCACCGACGATGTCCTGGAGGCGTATCCCGGGCGGTTCCTGCTGGGCACGGACGCGCCGAACGTCGGCCTCACCATCGAGAGCTGCCTGGCCCGGCTGGACGGGCTCTCCCCCGGTGCCCGCGCGGCGATCGGCGGCGGCAACGCCCGCCGCCTGCTCGCCGACGTGCGCTAGACGTCGGTGAAGTCGCCGTGCCGCCCGGCCCCGGCGGCGAATCTCGCGGCACCGCGCACGGCCTCCTCCAGCGATCCGAGCCCGTGCCGGTACTCGTTCGCCAGGGCCTCCTCCTCGGTGAGGCTGTCCTGTTCGAGCACCGACCGGCGGTCGTTGCGCAGGCAGGTCTGCGGGAAGCGGGCCAGGTCGGCGGCCAGCGCCTCGGCGGCGGCCCGCGCCTCCCCCGGCGCGACCAGCCGGTTGACCAGCCCGATGTCGAACGCCTCCCGCGCCGGGACGGACCGCCCGGTGAGGATCATGTCCATCGCGCGGCTCGTCCCGATCAGCCGGGGCAGCCGTACGGTGCCGCCGTCGATCAGGGGGACGCCCCAGCGGCGGCAGTACACGCCGAAGACCGCGTCGTCCTCGGCGACCCGCAGGTCCGCCCACAGCGCCAGCTCCAGCCCGCCCGCGACGGCGTGCCCGGCGACGGCGGCGATGACCGGCTTGCCGAGCCGCATCCGCGTGCAGCCCATCGGGGCGTCCGCCGGGGGCGGGTCCACCCGGTTGCCGCGGCCGGTGCCGAGGGCCTTGAGGTCGGCGCCCGAGCAGAACGTGCCGCCCTCGCCCCACAGCACCGCCACCGCCGCGTCCGGGTCGGCGTCGAACGCGCGGAACGCCTCGGCCAGCGCCGCCGCCGTCGGGCCGTCCACCGCGTTGCGGGTCTCCGGGCGGGCCAGGATCACCGTCGTGACCGGCCCGGCGCGTTCGACGCGGACGGTCACGGCTCCAGGCTCCCGTGCCTGGTGAAGTGCTCCAGCGGGACCTCGATGAACAGGCCCGCCGCGCGCACGGCCACCGGGCCGTCCGGGGCGCCGAGACGGCCCTCGCCCTCCAGGTACGCCTTGCGGCCGTCCACTCCGGTGCACCAGGCGCGCAGGTAGACCACGGACCCGACCGGCACCGGCGCGAGGAAGTCGGTCTCCAGCCGCCCGGTGACGTACCGGCGGCCCAGCAGCCACGCCGAGGTGCCGAGGATCTCGTCCAGCGCGGCGGCGAGCACCCCGCCGTGCGCGAGGCCCGGCGCGCCCTGGTGCTCGGGGATCACGGTGAACTCGGCGTGCGCGGTGGTGCCGTCATGGCCGGTGCGCCGGATGCGCAGGCCGTGCGGGACGTTCGGCCCGCAGCCGAAGCACGCGCTGCCCATGATCTCCCCGGCGGCGACGAAGTCCCGCACGGCGGCGGGGTCGGCGACCGGGGCGGCGGCGTCCGGCGGCGGCGTGGTGATCGGCGAGGCGGGGGTGGAACGGGGGTGACTCATGGCGGCAGACACTACCTACCCTCCTGGAACGCTCCGTCGGCGAGTTCGGCGAACCGCTCCAGTTCCTCGG
>DATADI010000112.1:0-13189 GCA_036258615.1 Thermomonospora sp.
ACGAGGGCACGCCACCGGCGTGCCCTCGTTCGCGTTCTGGGGGGCCGGGGGCGCTTTAGGGCGGGCCAAGGGCGCCCTAAGGAAGCCCTTAGCCCGCGCGGTCAGGCTGAGTCCCAGGCGCGGGTGATCCGTGCCCGGCCACCAAGGGGCTGCGGTGATCCGCACTGTGCACAGTGAGGGGCGATCCGGCACGATGACGCGTGGAATCGAGGGCACCGGCCCGGGGACGGCGGCGGACGACGGCGCGGTCGCGATCATCGGCCTGGCGTGCCGGCTGCCCGGGGCGGCCGATCCCGGCGGGTTCTGGCGGCTGCTGCGCGAGGGGCGCGACGCCGTCACCGAGACCCCGGCCGACCGGTGGGACGCCGAGGCGCTGTACGACGCGGACGCGGCAGCACCGGGCGGGGTCGACACCCGGCACGGCGGCTACCTCGACGCCGTCGACCGGTTCGACCCGGGGTTCTTCGGGATCAGCCCGCGCGAGGCCGCCGCGATGGACCCCCAGCAGCGGCTGTTCCTGGAGCTGAGCTGGGAGGCGCTGGAGCACGCGGGCATCGTCCCGGCGCGGCTGGCGGGCAGCCGCACGGGCGTGTTCGTCGGGGCCATCCACGACGACTACGCGACCCTCCAGCACCGGTACGGGCTGGAGGCCATCACCCAGCACACGATGACGGGCCTGAACCGGGGCATCATCGCCAACCGGGTCTCCTACGTGCTGGGGCTGCGGGGGCCGAGCCTGACGGTCGACACCGCCCAGTCGTCCTCGCTGGTCGCGGTGCACCTGGCGTGCGAGAGCCTGCGCAGCGGCGCGGCCGAGCTGGCGGTGGCGGGCGGGGTCAACCTGATCCTGGCCCCGGAGAGCGCCGTGGCGGCGGCCCGGTTCGGCGGGCTGTCCCCGGACGGGCGGTGCTTCACCTTCGACGCGCGGGCCAACGGCTTCGTCCGTGGCGAGGGCGGCGGCGCGGTGGTCCTGAAGCCGCTGGCGCGGGCCCTGGCGGACGGCGACCCGATCCACGCGGTGATCCGGGGGAGCGCCGTCAACAACGACGGCGGCACCGACGGTCTGACCGTCCCCAGCGGACCGGCGCAGGAGGAGGTGCTGCGGCTCGCGTACGAGAACGCCGGGGTGGATCCCCGCGAGGTGCAGTACGTGGAGCTGCACGGCACCGGCACCCGGGTCGGGGACCCGATCGAGGCCGGAGCGCTCGGCGCGGTGCTGGGCGCGGGGCGTCCCGCCGACGCGCCGCTGCGGGTGGGCTCGGCGAAGACGAACGTGGGGCATCTGGAGGGCGCGGCCGGGATCGTCGGCCTGCTCAAGGCGACGCTGAGCATCAGCCACGGGGAGCTTCCCCGGAGCCTCAACTACGAGACGCCCAACCCTCGGATCCCGCTCGACGAACTGCGGCTGGAGGTGCAGCAGGAGACCTCTCCCTGGCCCCGTCCCGACGCGCCGCTGCTGGCCGGAGTCAGCTCCCTCGGCATGGGCGGCACGAACTGCCACGTGGTGCTGGCCGCGCCGCCCGCCGCCAACCCTCCGGAGCCGCCCGCCGCGCCGGTGGGGCGTCCGGTGCCGTGGCTGGTCTCCGGCCGGAGCAGGGCCGCGCTCGCCGAGCAGGCCACGCGGCTGGCGGAAAGCCTGGCGGACGGCGCGGGGCCGGTGGACGTGGGGTTCTCGCTGGCGACGACGCGGACGGCGTTCGAGCACCGGGCGGTGGTGACGGGCCGGGACCGCGAGGCGTTGCTGGCGGGTCTGCGGGCGCTCGCCGAGGGGACCCCTTCCCCGTCGGTGGCGGACGGCATCAGCGGGGCCTCCTCCCCTGGTGGCCTGGCGTTCCTGTTCACCGGGCAGGGCAGCCAGCGCGCGGGCATGGGACGCGAGCTGTACGAGACGTATCCGGTGTTCGCCTCAGCGCTGGACGAGGTCGTCAGCCGTTTCGAGATTCCGGTGAAGGAGGTGATGTTCTCCGACGACGATCCCCGGCTCGACCAGACCGAGTTCACGCAGACGGCGTTGTTCGCCCTGGAGGTTGCGCTTTATCGGCTGCTGGAGCACTGGGGCGTGAGGCCCGACCAGCTCCTGGGCCACTCGATCGGAGAGTTGGCCGCCGCGCACGTCGCCGGGGTCTTCTCGCTCGATGACGCGTGCAGGTTGGTCGCCGCCCGTGCTCGGCTGATGCAGGCGCTTCCGACCGGTGGGGCGATGGTCGCTGTCCAGGCCACCGAGGACGAGGTTCGCCCCTACCTGCGCGAGGGTGTGTCGATCGCGGCCGTCAACGGGCCGACCTCCGTCGTCATCTCCGGTGATGAGGACACCGTTCTCGACATCGCGGAGAACTTCGAGAAGACCCGCCGTTTGACGGTCAGCCATGCCTTCCACTCGCCTCACATGGACGGCATGCTCGCCGCCTTCCAGGAGGTCGCCGAGAGCCTCACCTACAACGCGCCATCGATTCCGCTCGTGTCGAATGTGACCGGCGAGCACCTCACCGAGGCCACCACCCCCGACTACTGGGTGCAGCACGTCCGTGAGGCCGTCCGCTTCCATCAGGGCGTCCAGACGCTCCAGCAGGCGGGCGTCACGACGTACGTCGAAATCGGGCCGGACACGACGCTCACCGCGCTCGCGCGGAACGCGGTGGGTGAGGCGGACGGGGCCGCGTTCGCGCCGACCCTCCGGCGCAACCAGTCCGAGCACCTCAGCGTGTTCGCCGCGCTGGCGTGCCTGCACGGTGCCGCCGACATCGACTGGACGGCCGTGTTCGGGGGCGGTCGCCGGGTGGAGCTGCCGACGTACGCGTTCCAGCGGCAGCGGTACTGGCTGGACACCTCCCGGCCGGTCCGGCCCACCCGGGCGCTGGAGCCGGCCGGGGACGCGGGGGACGACGCGGGGCGTACCGAGGAGGCCGCCGCGCTGGCCCGCAGGCTCGGCGGGCTGGGCGAGACCGAGCAGGAACGGGTGCTGCTGGAGCTGGTGCGGACGTCGGTCGCGATCGTCCTGGGCCATGTCATGCCGGAGGCGGTGGAGACCGACCGGGCGTTCAAGGACCTCGGGTTCGACTCGCTGACCAGCGTCGAGCTGCGGAACCGGCTGGCCGCCGCGACCGGGGTGCCGCTGTCGCCGACCCTGCTGTTCAACCATCCGACCCCGGCGGCGCTCGTCCGCCACCTGCGCGCCGAGGTCCTCGGCGGCGGCGCTGAGCGCGCCGAGGCCACGGCGGTGGCGGCGGATGACGAGCCGGTCGCGATCGTCGGCATGGCGTGCCGCTACCCGGGCGGCGTGGCGTCCCCGGAGGACCTGTGGCGGCTGGTCGCCGGTGAGGTGGACGCGATCTCCGGGTTCCCCGCCAACCGTGGCTGGGACCTCGGCGCGCTGTACGACCCCGAGCCGGGGAAGGCGGGCCGGTCGTACACGCGGCAGGGCGGGTTCCTGCACGACGCCGACCGGTTCGACCCGGCGTTCTTCGGGATCAGCCCGCGCGAGGCCACGGCGATCGACCCGCAGCAGCGGCTGGTGCTGGAGACCTCGTGGGAGGCGGTCGAGCGGGCCGGGATCGACCCGTCGGCGCTGCGCGGCACCCGGACCGGTGTGTTCGTCGGGGCGATGGCGCAGGACTACGGGCCCCGGCTGCACGCGGCGGCGGAGGGCCTCGGCGGGTACCTGCTGACCGGTAACTCCGCCAGCGTCGCGTCCGGGCGCGTCGCCTACACGCTGGGTCTGGAGGGGCCCGCGGTGACGGTGGACACGGCGTGCTCGTCGTCGCTGGTGGCGCTGCACCTGGCGGCCCAGGCGCTCCGGCAGGGCGAGTGCACCCTGGCGTTGGCGGGCGGCGTCACGGTGATGGCCAACCCGGGGATGTTCGTCGAGTTCAGCATGCAGCGCGGACTGTCGCCGGACGGCCGCTGCAAGGCGTTCGCCGCCTCCGCCGACGGCACCGCCTGGGCCGAGGGCGTGGGCGTGCTGGTCCTGGAACGGCTGTCGGACGCCCGCCGCAACGGGCACCGGGTGCTCGCGGTGCTGCGCGGCTCCGCGATCAACCAGGACGGTGCCAGCAACGGCCTCACCGCCCCCAACGGGCCCTCCCAGGAGCGGGTGATCCGGCAGGCGCTCGCCGCCGCCGGGCTGGCCCCGTCGGAGGTGGACACCGTCGAGGCCCACGGCACCGGAACCACCCTCGGCGACCCGATCGAGGCCGAGGCGATCCTGGCGACGTACGGGAGCGACCGGCCCGGCGACCGTCCGGTGTGGCTGGGGTCGCTCAAGTCCAACATCGGGCACGCGCAGGCCGCCGCCGGGGTCGGCGGGGTCATCAAGATGGTCGAGGCCATGCGGCACGGCGTCCTTCCCCGGACGCTCCACGTGGACGAGCCGTCCCCGCACGTGAACTGGTCGGCGGGCGCGGTGGCGCTGCTCACCGAGGCCCGAGAGTGGCCCGACACCGGCCGCCCGCGTCGCGCGGCGGTGTCCTCCTTCGGCATCAGCGGCACCAACGCCCACGTCATCGTCGAGCAGGCCCCTGTTGAGGAACCCGCCGAGGAGACCGCCGAGGTTCTTCCGCTGCCGTTCCTGCTGTCGGCCAGGACGGACGCCGCGCTGCGGGATCAGGCGGCGCGGCTGCGTGTCCTGGTGGCGGACGGGACGCCGCTCGGGGATCTGGCCCGTGCGCTGGCGACCTCGCGCACCGCGTTCGAGGAACGGGCCGTCGTCGTCGCCGAGGACCGGGACGGGCTGCTCGCCGGTCTGGACGCACTGGCCGCCGGGTCTTCCTCGCCGGGTGTGGTGCGGGGGGTGGCGGGCGAGCCGAAGGTGGGGTTCCTGTTCACCGGGCAGGGCAGCCAGCGCGCGGGAATGGGCCGCGAGCTGTACGAGACGTATCCGGTGTTCGCCTCAGCCTTGGACGAGGTCGTCAGCCGGTTCGAGATTCCCGTCAAGGAGGTGATGTTCTCCGACGACGATCCCCGGCTCGACCAGACCGAGTTCACCCAGCCCGCGCTCTTCGCCCTGGAAGTCGCGCTGTACCGGTTGTTCGAGCACTGGGGCCTCACCCCGGACCATCTCCTCGGGCACTCCATCGGTGAACTCGCCGCCGCGCATGTGGCCGGGATCCTGTCCCTGGACGACGCCTGCACGCTGGTGGCCGCCCGCGCCAGGCTGATGCAGGCGCTCCCCACTGGTGGGGCCATGGTGGCGATCCAGGCCACCGAGGACGATGTTCTCCCGCACCTGGCCGAGGGTGTCTCGATCGCCGCCGTCAACGGGCCCACGTCCGTCGTCATCTCCGGTGACGAAGACACCGTCCTGAGCATCGCGGAGAACTTCGAGAAGACCCGCCGTTTGACGGTCAGCCACGCCTTCCACTCGCCTCACATGGACGGCATGCTCACCGCCTTCCAGGAGGTCGCCGAAACCCTCACCTACAACCCGCCAACCATCCCGCTGGTCTCCAACGTCACCGGCGAACACATCGAGGAAGCAACCACCCCGCAGTACTGGGTCAACCACGTCCGCGAAGCCGTCCGCTTCCACCACGGCGTCCAAACCCTCCAGCAAGCAGGCGTCACCACGTACCTGGAGATCGGACCCGACGCCACCCTCACCGCACTCGCCCGCAACACCCTCGACGACACCGCCACCGCCGTCCCCGCGATGCGCCGCGACCGGCCCGAAGCGGCCACCGTGCTCACCGCGCTGGCGACCGCGCACGTCCACGGTGTGCCGTTCGACCCGGAGACGGTCCTCGGTCCCGGGGGGCGCGTGGACCTGCCGACCTATCCGTTCCAGCGGCAGTCGTACTGGCTGCCGTCCTCCGCCGGAGGCGGGGACCTGGCGGCGGCCGGGCTCGGGGCGGCCGGGCATCCGCTGCTCGGCGCGACGATCGGGCTCGCGGACGGGGAGGGGATCCTGTTCACCGGCCGGATCTCCACCGGGGCGCACCCCTGGCTGGCGGACCACACCATCGCCGGGGACGTGCTGCTGCCCGGTACCGCGTTCGTGGAACTGGCCCTGGAGGCGGGACGGCAGACCGGGTTCGACGCCCTGGAGGACCTGACGCTGGAACGTCCGCTGCCGCTCGACGACACGGGCGCGACACAACTTCAGGTCGTCGTCGGGCCGCCGGAGGAGGACGGGCGGCGGGCGCTGACGATCCACTCCCGTCCGGAGCCCTCGGCGGAGGAGGACGCCGAGCCCTGGACCCGGCACGCCACCGGAGCGCTCGCCCGGCGGACACCGGTCCCCGTGGCCGAGGACGACGTGTGGCCGCCGGTGGGCGCGGACCCGGTGGACCTCACCGGGGTCTACGAGACGCTCGCCGAGCGGGGCTACTCCTACGGCCCCGCGTTCCAGGGCCTTGCGGGGGTCTGGCGGCGCGGTGCGGAGGTGTTCGCCGAGGTACGGCTGCCGGACGGGCCACGGGCCGAGGCCGACCGCTTCGGGGTGCACCCGTCGCTGCTCGACGCGGTCCTGCACGCGATCGTGATGGACGTCGCCGAGGGGGAACCGCCGAAGGTGCCGTTCTCCTGGTCCGGTGTCGCACTCCATGCACGGGCCGCGACGGAACTGCGCGTACGGATCTCCCCTGAGGGTTCCGACACGGTCGCGCTGGTCGCCACGGACGTCACCGGGGCGGCGGTCGTGTCGGCCGAGGCGCTGGTGCTGCGTGCGTCCTCCACGCAGCGGCCGGCAGCCGTCCGGAGCGGGGCGCACGGCTCACTCTTCGACCTGGAGTGGCCCGCGGTCCCGCCGGGCGTCCCCAACGGCGTGGACGTCTGGGCCGTCGTGGGCACCGCTCCGGACGGCGACACCCTCCCCGGTGCCCGGTACGCGGACCTGGCGGCCTTGACGGCGGCCGTGGAGGCGGGCGCGCCGGTCCCCGACCTGGTCCTCGCCCCGGTCGTCGCCGACCCGGACACGCCGTCCGCCGCCGGGCGGGCGCGGGCGACGGTGACCCGTGCGTTGACGTTGGTGCAGGAGTGGCTGGCCGAGGCGCGGTTCGCCGACGCTCGGCTGGTCGTGGCGACGACGGGGGCGGTGTCCGGCGACGCGCCCGACCTGTCCTCGGCGGCGGTGTGGGGCCTGCTGCGGTCCGCCCAGTCGGAGAACCCGGGGCGGCTCGTCCTGGTCGATCTGGACGGCACAGACGCGTCGTACGAGGCGCTCGCCACAGCGGTCGCGACCGGCGGTGACCAGTTCGCGCTGCGGGACGGGACCGTGCACGTACCGCTGCTGGCCCGCGTCACGCCCGGCGACGACGCACCGGCCACGCCACTGGACCCGGAGGGCACCGTCCTGGTCACCGGTGCGACCGGGGCGCTGGGCTCGCTGGTCGCCCGGCACCTGGTCACCGAGCACGGCGTACGGCACCTGCTGCTGACCAGCCGCCGGGGCGGAGCCGCCGAAGGGGCCGCCGAGCTGGAGGAGGAGCTGACCGCGCTCGGGGCGGAGGTCACGATCGCGGCCTGTGACGTGGCCGACCGCCAGGCTCTCGCCGCGCTGATCTCCGGCATCGAGCGTCCGCTGACCGCCGTGATCCACGCCGCCGGGGTCCTGGACGACGGAGTGCTGACCTCGCTCACGCCCGAACGGCTCGACACGGTCCTGCGCCCCAAGGTCGACGCGGCGTGGAACCTGCACGAGCTGGCCGGCGACGTGGGCGCGTTCGTCCTGTTCTCGTCGGTGTCGGCGCTCATCGGCAACCCCGGGCAGGCCAACTACGCCGCCGCGAACGCGTTCCTCGACGCCCTCGCCCGGCACCGGCACGCGCAGGGGCGGCCCGCCACCAGCATCGCGTGGGGTCCGTGGGCCGAGGTCGGCGGGATGGCGGGGCGGCTCGCGGACGCCGACATGGCGCGGTTCGGCCGTCAGGGCTTCGCCCCGGTCAACCCCGAGCAGGCCTTGGCGCTGCTGGACGTCACGCTGGGGCTGAGCCGTCCCACGGTGGTGGCGGCGCGCCTCGACCAGGCCGCGCTACGGGCCCAGGCGGAGGGCGGGGCGCTGCCGCCGCTGTTCCGGGGGCTGGTGCGGGCTCCGGCGCGTCGTGCGGCCACCGCCGCCGGTGGCGGGTCCTCCCTGGCGCGGCGGCTGGCGTCCCTGCCCGAGTCCGAGCAGCTCGCCGAGGTCCTGGCGGTCGTCCGGACCACCACGGCGAACGTGCTCGCCCACGGCGCCCCGGAGAGCATCGACACCGGACGCGCGTTCAAGGAGCTGGGGTTCGACTCCCTCACCGCCGTGGAGCTGCGCAACCAGCTCAACACCGCCACCGGGCTGCGGCTGCCGACCACGCTGGTCTTCGACCATCCCTCACCGAACGCCCTGGCCGAGTACGTGCGCGCCGAACTCGTCGGCGGCGGACGGCCCACCACCACGGCCGCCGTGCGCACGCCGGTGGCGGGTGCGGACGAGCCGATCGCCATCGTCGCGATGGCCTGCCGCTACCCCGGCGGTGTGCGTACCCCTGAGGACCTGTGGCGGCTGGTGTCCGAGGGCACGGACGCGATCTCGGCGTTCCCCGCCGACCGGGGCTGGGACGTGGAGGGCCTGTACGACCCCGACCCGGACCGCACCGGCAGGTCGTACTCGCGGCACGGCGGGTTCCTGCACGACGCGGCCGACTTCGACCCGGACTTCTTCGGGATCAGCCCCCGCGAGGCCCTGGCCATCGACCCGCAGCAACGGATCCTGCTCGAGGTCGCCTGGGAGACGTTCGAACGCGCCGGGATCGACCCGGCGGTGCTGCGGGGGACCCCGACGGGCGTGTTCACCGGCGTGATGTACGACGACTACGGCGCGCGGCTCCGGCCCGCCCCCGAGGGCTTCGAGGGCTACATCGGGAACGGCAGCATGCCCAGCATCGCGTCGGGCCGGGTCGCCTACACGTTCGGGCTGGAGGGCCCGGCCGTCACGGTCGACACGGCGTGCTCGTCGTCGCTGGTGGCCCTGCACCTGGCGGGTCAGGCGCTCCGCAACGGCGAGTGCGACCTGGCGCTGGCGGGCGGGGTCACGGTGATGGCGACGCCGTCCACGTTCATCGAGTTCAGCAGGCAGCGGGGGCTGTCCCCGGACGGGCGCTGCAAGGCGTTCGCCGCCGCCGCCGACGGCACCGCGTGGAGCGAGGGCGCGGGCCTGCTCCTGCTGGAACGCCTCTCGGACGCCCGACGCAACGGGCACCCCGTCCTCGCCGTCGTGCGCGGCACGGCCGTCAACCAGGACGGGGCCAGCAACGGCCTCACCGCCCCCAACGGGCCGTCGCAGGAGCGGGTGATCCGGCAGGCGCTCGCCGCCGCCAGGCTGACCCCCTCGGACGTGGACACCGTCGAAGCGCACGGCACCGGAACCCGGCTGGGCGACCCGATCGAGGCGCAGGCCATCCTCGCCACCTACGGGCAGGGCCGTCCCGGCGACCGCCCCCTGTGGCTCGGGTCCCTGAAGTCGAACATCGGGCACAGCCAGGCCGCGGCCGGGGTGGGCGGCGTCATCAAGATGGTGCAGGCCATGCGGCACGGCGTCCTCCCCAGGACCCTGCACGTGGACGCGCCCACGCCGCATGTCGACTGGTCCAGCGGGGCCGTCGCCCTGCTCACCGACCCCGTCGCGTGGCCCGAGAACGGACGGCCGCGCCGGGCGGGCGTGTCGTCCTTCGGGATCAGCGGGACGAACGCGCACGTCATCATCGAGCACGCCCCGGCCGCCCCGGAGCCGGAGGCCGAGCGTCCCGTCCACCGGGGTCCGGTGCTGTGGCCACTGTCGGCCCGGACGGCGGAGGCACTGGCCGCGCAGGCCGCCCGGCTCGGCGCGTTCGCCGCCGAGCACTCCGAGGCGGACCCGGCCGACCTCGGGTTCTCGCTGGCCACCACCCGCGCGCCGTTCCCGCACCGGGCGGTGCTGGTCGGGGGGACGCGTCAGGAACTGCTCCGGGGCCTCAGCGCGCTCGCCCGAGGCGAGTCGGCCCCGGACGTCGTGGTGGGCGAGGCGTCGGGGACGGGTGGCACGGCGTTCCTGTTCACCGGGCAGGGCAGCCAGCGCGCCGGGATGGGTCGCGAGCTGTACGAGACGTATCCGGTCTTCGCCTCAGCCTTCGACGAGGTCGTGAGCCGGTTCGAGATCCCGGTCAAGGAGGTGATGTTCTCCGACGACGACGCCCGGCTCCACCAGACCGAGTTCACGCAGACCGCGCTTTTCGCGTTGGAGGTTGCGCTCTACCGGTTGTTCGAGCACTGGGGAGTCACCCCGGACCATCTCCTGGGGCATTCCATCGGCGAGCTGGCCGCCGCGCATGTGGCCGGGATCCTCTCGCTAGACGATGCCTGCACGTTGGTGGCCGCCCGCGCTCGGCTGATGCAGGGGCTCCCCACCGGTGGGGCCATGGTGGCGATCCAGGCCACCGAGGACGACGTTCTCCCCCACCTGCGTGAAGGCGTCTCCATCGCCGCCATCAACGGGCCAACGTCCGTCGTCATCTCCGGCGATGAGAACACCGTCCTCGCCATCGCGGAGAACTTCGAGAAGACCCGCCGTTTGACGGTCAGCCACGCGTTCCACTCACCCCACATGGACGGCATGCTCACCGCCTTCCAGGAGGTCGCCGAAACCCTCACCTACAACCCCCCGAACATTCCCCTCGTGTCGAACGTGACCGGGGAACACATCGACGCCACCACCCCGCAGTACTGGGTCAACCACGTCCGCGAAGCCGTCCGCTTCCACCACGGCGTCCAGACCCTCCAGCAAGCAGGCGTCACCACGTACGTCGAGCTGGGCCCCGGTGGGGTGCTCACCGCCCTCGCCCGCACCACCCTCGACGACACCGCCACCACCGTTCCCGCGTTGCGGCCCGGCCGTCCGGAGGCGGCGGCCGTCGCGACCGCGCTGGGGACCCTCCACGTCACCGGGGCCTCCGTGGACTGGACGACCGTGTTCGAGGGCGGCCGGCGGGTGGAGCTGCCGACGTACGCGTTCCAGCACCGGCCGTACTGGCTGGCGCCTCCGGCCGCCGCCGGGAACCTCGGCGCGACCGGGCTGGCGGGGGCCGACCATCCGCTGCTCGGCGCCGTCCTCGAACCGGCGGACGGTGACGGGCTGGTGCTCACCGGGCGGATCTCCACCCGCACTCACCCGTGGCTCGCCGACCACGCCGTTCTCGGGTCGGTGCTGTTCCCCGCCAGCGCGTTCGTGGAACTCGTGCTGCACGCGGGCCGGGCCGTCGGCCTCGAACGCGTCGAGGAGCTGACCCTGGAGCACCCCCTGGCGCTGCCGGACACGGCGGCCGTCCGGATCCAGGTCATCGTCGGTGAGGCGGACGGCTCCGGGGCGCGTCCCGTGACCGTGCACTCCCGTGCGGGCGAGGACGACGGGTGGACACGGCACGCCACCGGGTCCCTCGGGGCCGCCGAGGCTCCCCCGGCCCCACGCTCGGAGAGCGCCTGGCCGCCGCCCGGGGCGACTCCCGTCGACGTCGAGGCGCTGCGGGACGACCTGGACGACCAGGGTTACCGGTACGGGCCGTTGTTCTGGGGCCTGCGGGCGGCGTGGCGGCACGGCGACGACCTGTACGCCGAGGTGGAGTTGCCGGAGGTCCCCGACGCGTCGAGGTACGGCGTCCACCCGGCGTTGCTGGACACCGCGCTGCGTCCGCTCACCCTCGGCAACGAGCCGGGAGTGCTGCGGCTGCCGTTCTCGTGGAGCGGGGTGTCGCTGCACGCGACCGGCGCGACCGCCGCGCGGGTGCGGCTGTCGCCCACCGGGGCGGACGGCGCGACACTGGAGATCTTCGATCCGGCGGGGCTGCCGATCGCGACCGTCGAGGCGCTGAGTCTGCGGCCGTACACGCCTGACCGGAACGCCGCCGTCCATCGGGACTCCCTGTTCCGCGCGGCCTGGAAGACTCTGCCGCTCGCCACGGCGTCCACGGCGGATACGCCCCTGTGGGCGGAGGACCCCGAAGACCTGGCCGGGATCGGCGATGCCGGGACGGTGTTGCTGCGGTGCTTCACGGCGGCGGACGATCCGGTGATCGCCGCGCACGCCCAGGCGCACCGGGTGCTCGCGGCACTGCAGGGCTGGCTCGCCGCCGACCGGCCGGAGACGTCCACGCTGGTGGTGGTGACCCGGGGCGCGGTCGCTCCCGAGGAGGACGCCGACGTCACGGACGTGGCCGCCGCGACCGTCTGGGGTCTGGTCCGCTCGGCGCAGTCCGAGCACCCGGACCGGTTCGTGCTGCTCGACCTCGATGACAGCGACACGTCCCTGCGGGCCCTGCCCGCCGCCCTCGCCTCCGGGGAACCCCAACTCGCGCTGCGGGACGGCGTCGCGTACGTGCCCCGGCTGGAACGAGCGGACGTCCCCGACGCGGACCCGGTCGCGCTCGACCCCGAGGGCACGGTGCTCATCACCGGTGCGACCGGGTCGCTGGGCGCGCTGGTCGCCCGGCACCTGGTCACCGAGCACGGCGTGAAGCACCTGCTGCTGACCAGCCGCCGGGGACCGGCGGCACCCGGCGCGGCCGACCTGGAGGCCGAGCTGACCGCGCTCGGCGCCTCCGTCACGATCGCCGCCTGCGACACCGCCGACCGCCGGGCCCTCGCCGACCTGCTCGGCGCCGTTCCCGCCGAACATCCGCTGACCGCCGTCGTGCACGCGGCGGGCGTCCTGGACGACGGGGTGCTCACGGCGCTCACCCCCGAACGGCTCGGCACCGTGCTGCGCCCCAAGATCGACGCAGCGTGGAACCTGCACGAGCTGACCGGCGACCTCGCCGCGTTCGTGCTGTTCTCCTCGGTGTCGGGGCTCGTCGGCAACGCCGGGCAGGGCGGGTACGCCGCCGCCAACACCTTCCTGGACGCCCTCGCGCAGCA
This sequence comes from Thermomonospora sp., assembly GCA_036258615.1. Taxonomy (GTDB): domain Bacteria; phylum Actinomycetota; class Actinomycetes; order Streptosporangiales; family Streptosporangiaceae; genus Thermomonospora. The sequence goes on from DATADI010000112.1 coordinate 12,847, forward strand.
CCGCCGGGCGCAGGGGCAGCCCGCGACGAGCGTCGCGTGGGGCCTGTGGGCCGAGGACGGCGCGATGGCCGGGGCTCTCGGGGCCGCCGACCTGGCCCGGCTCGGCCGCGGCGGGATCCTCCCGCTGGAGTCCGCGCAGGGCCTCGCGCTGTTCGACGTGGCGCTGCGCTCGCCGTCCGCGCTGGTCGTCCCGGCCCGGCTGGACCTGCCGGCGCTGCGCGCCCAGGCCGGCGGCGGCGAGGGAGCCCCAGGCGCGATTCTGCGACGGCACGTCGTGAGCGATCAGCTCCGGCCGCCCCTCGGTGGTGGCGGCGAACAGCGTGTTCCAGTCGCCCCCGCCGAT